>CAKRJM010000039.1 GCA_934351765.1 uncultured Lachnospiraceae bacterium
GTATCCTTTTGCCATTTTTTTCATACCAGCCCTGCTTTAAGATCTTAAGCGTATCCTCCAGCATAGCGATTTCTTTTGATCTGTCTCTCATGAGTCCTCTCCTTCCCCGGATTTATCATAAGTCGCTGAAAAAGCCTTATATTTCAAGCATTTTCACACTATCAATTATGTACTTTAGTCAACAGAACAACCGTCTCCACATGCCCCGTCCAGGGGAACATATCTACGGGCCAGACGCCTTCGGCGCGATACCCATGTTTTGTCAGGTATTTTAAATCCCTCGCCAGGGTATCGGGGCCGCAGGAGATATAGACAATTCGTGCCGGTGCGAGACGGACTGCGGATGATAAAAATGCTTCATTGCTTCCGCTTCGCGGCGGATCCATAAAGACTACATCGGCGTGTTCACCATTTTCTGCCATCTTTGTCATAAACTGGCCGGCATCTCCCTGAAAGAACCGTGCGTTCTTGATGTTATTCCGTCTGGCATTGGCAATGGCATCTTTTACCGCCGCCGGATTCAGTTCCACACCAATGACCTCTCCGGCCTTGTCACTGGCCGTCAGGCCGATGGTTCCGATTCCGCAGTAGGCATCGATGATCCGTTCTTTTCCTGTCAGTTCGGCCAGACTGATAGCCTTCTGATACAGAAGCTCCGTCTGAACCGGATTTACCTGATAGAAGGACTTTGCTGAAATACGGAATATCTTGCCGCAAAGAGTGTCTTCGATATAGCCTTTTCCAAACAAAAGGATCTCCCGCTCTCCCAGCACCATGCTGGTCTTTTTATCATTCAGATTCAGAACAACGGAGGTAATCTCCGGATGAAGTTTCCGCAGGGCTTTCACAAAATTATTTTTCGATGGAAAGATCGGTGAGGATACCACCAGCACCACCAGCACCTGCCCGGAGGAAAAGCCCCGCCGGATCAGCACATGACGCAAAAGGCCGTAACCACTGTCCTCGTCATAGACCTTGATCTTAAAGGACTTTAACAGGCCCTTGATGTCCTGAATGATCATGTCGGAAATGGAGTCCTCAATCATGCAGTGCTCCACCGGCACAACCCGGTGGCTGTTTTTTTCATAGACACCGGACACGATGGTTCCGTCCCGCCGCCGGTCAAATACTGCGTGAACCTTATTCCGGTAATGGTACGGCTCCTCCATTCCGATAATGGGATGGACCGGACAGAACGAACCGAAGAGGCTGTTCACCTGTTTCTGTTTCTTCTTCAACTGTTCTTCATAGGAAATGCCCTGATAATCACAGCCTCCGCATTTTTTTGACACCGGACATGTTTCCGGAACTTTTTCCGTACTCTTCATTCTTTTCACCTATCTTTTCCAACACTGCTGCTTATATGTTTCTTATGTATTGCATGAAGGAATGTTCTTTCTTGCTGTTTTTGTTTCCATTACTCTGCTTCTCATCCCCAACCTGAGCTCTCGGTAGATCCAATGGGAACTGATCTGTTACCTGCCATTATAGCAGACCAGTTCTCCGACCTCCACCAGATTTTCATAACCCCGGATCCCAACCAGCAGTATTCATATTCTCAATTTCAGCCTAATTCCCGCAAACCCGCATAAACACTGGATTTCTGAGCTTTTCCCGTCCTATTTTTCATCAACCACCTGGAAGATATAGAATTTTAAATAATAGGAATCCTCCGCTGCCCAGAGAATGGGATGATCCGGCGCCTGCGTGCGGTATTCCACCTGGCGGAGACGCTTATGGACATTGCGGGCCGCCTGGCCGATGGTCTGGGTGAACAGCTCGTAATCCATGAAATGGGAGCAGGAGCAGGTGGCCAGATAGCCTCCATCCCTGATGAGCTTCATCGCCCGCAGGTTGATCTCCCGATAGCCTTTGACGGCGTTCTTAATGGAGCTTCTCGATTTGGTGAATGCCGGCGGATCCAGGATCACCACATCGAATTTCTCGCCTTTTTTCTCCAGCTCCGGAAGCAGTTCAAACACATCGGCACACTGAAATTCTACCCGATCCTCCAATCCGTTGAGCCTTGCATTCTCTCTCGCCTGCTCCACGCCCAGCTCCGAGGCGTCCACACCGGTCACATGGGCGGCGCCGGCCAGTCCTGCATTTAAGGCAAAGGAACCGGTATGGGTAAAGCAATCCAGAACTCTGGCATTTTTACAGAGCTTCCAGATGGCTTTTCGATTGTATTTCTGATCCAGAAAGAAACCGGTCTTCTGGCCTTCCTTCACATCTACGTAATAATGAACGCCATTCTCCACAATCTCTACCTTGGTGTCAAAGGGTTCGCCGATGAAGCCCTTGTAAAGCTCCATGCCCTCCTGCTTCCGCACCTTGGCATCACTGCGCTCATAGATGCCGCGGATCATAATTCCGTCCTCAGCCATCAGTTCCTTCAGGGTATCAAGAATCAGTCCCTTAAACCGGTCAATTCCCAGTGCCAGAGACTGCACCACCAGCACATCGGAAAATTTGTCCACCACAATACCGGGAAGAAAATCCGCTTCTCCGAAAATCACCCGGCAGCTCCCCGTATCTACCACAGTTTTCCGGTATTCCCAGGCGTCCTTCACCCGTCTGCGGATAAAGGTCTCGTCCACCTCCGTATCCTTGTCCCGTGTCATCATGCGGACGATCAGCCTGGAATTCCGGTTAATGAATCCGCGTCCCAGAGGATAGCCGTCGAAATCATGGACAAGAACCATATCGCCGTCCTCGAAGGTTCCCATGATGCTTGCCACTTCATTATCATAAATCCAGGGGCCGCCCGCCTTTAAGGAACGTCCCTCGCCCTTTTTCAGTACCACTACTGCACTGCTCATCTGTCTCCTCCTGTTTTTCGTTTGTACTTTCTATAATCCCTCACCGTCAAAGGCCGGAATAAAGCTTTCCTTTGCGGTCTTTCCTTCCTGAATAAAACCGTTTTCCACACCGATGGCCACAGCATGATCCACCAGCCGGTCATACTCCCGTTTCGTCACCCGCCGGTTGATCTCCGGCCAGTCCTTCACCTGGGACAGCGGCGTATATTGGTTCATGAGGCTTAAAAACACCTGATCTCCATAGGTCTCATGCACATAAGAAACCACCGCCTTCGCTTCCTTCAGATGGCCCGGAAGCAAAAGATGACGCACGATCACCCCCCGCCTCATCATGCCGTTCTCCGAGAACTGTGCATCTCCCGTCTGGCGCACCATTTCGGATAGGGCCGCTTTTACCACCGCCGGATAATCCGGTGCATGGGAATAGCGCCCTGCCGTCTCCGGCTCCATATATTTAAAATCCGTCAGATAAATATCAACGATTCCTTCCAGCATACGAAGCGTCCGGAGCTTTTCATAACCGCCACAGTTATACACGATGGGGATCGCAAGTCCCTGATCCTGCGCCAGTGTCACTGCCTCTATGATCTGTGGGGTATAGTGCGTCGGCGTCACCAGATTAATATTGGCCGCCTGCTTCTCCTGAAGTTCCAGAAATATTTCTGCCAGCCGTCCCACCGAAATCTCTTTTCCCACTTCTCCATGTGCAATGGCATAATTCTGGCAGTACACGCACCGCAGCGGGCAGCCGCTGAAAAAGACGGCTCCTGATCCGGTTTCTCCGGAAATACACGGCTCCTCCCACATGTGAAGCGCTGCTCTCGCCCCCAGGATCCCGCTTCCGGAAACGCCGCAGACTCCTGCTTTTCCATGGAGCCGGTCCGCATGGCACTCCCGCGGACAGAGTGTACAGTTATCAAGCATGGCTTTTTCTCCCCACATACCAGTAACAGATCCCGGTCAGTCCAAACCAGAACCAGGTGGTCGGATTGCTGAACCAGGTAGTAAAAAACGAAAACACCAGATACATGGCAAGCTGGGCATAGAATAAAAACCGCAGCGGATTCTTCTTTTCCCCCTGTTCCCTGAGCACCAGGAAGCAGACCGCTCCCAGGAGCAGCCCGAACAGCGCCACACCCAGAATACCAAAATCATAATACGCATCATAAATCAGTGTTACCGTGGTCAGCTCTGTTTTCGTGATATAAATGGGAAAGCTCACCAGCTCCGGCTTTAAAAATTTAAGTCCTGTCAGCGCAAACAGAGGAAACAGCTGGCGCAGTCCCCAGGCATGGCTCGGAAGCTCCTTTACCAGACAATTGAAGTTATCGAAATTGTTGGCCACATACATATAGGGCTGGGTAATAAAGATTGGAGTACTGCTGTTCTTCATTTCAAAGATTCCGTTTAAATAGGCCACATCATGATTTCTTGCCACCGTGAGAATCACATAGATCGGAACCAGCGACGCTACGGCAAGTATCACATAACGGAAACGGATTCCCGGCCATGCCGAGACTGCCACGCAGACCGATAGCAGCACCGCCAGCATAAGCTGAAACCGGGAAACACAGAGCACCGGAATCATAAGGCCGATGAGACAGCAGCTTCCGAGGCGTATGTAATCCCGCTTTTCCGTCCTGCCCTTGGTATAAATATAGAGCACCGAAAGAGGCAGGGCAAAGATACTGCTCACAGTAAAATAATGGACTCCGGAAATGTGAAAATAGGAATAGGCGTGGGGCTTATCCGAAAACAACGGAACCTCACAGAACATCGCCTCAATGAGAAAGCAGATCACAGACACCGACAGGATCCCGTAAATACAATGGAGGATGCGTTTTGCCTGAAGCTCCCGATTCGGACTGTCAAAAGGTTTCTTCTTCGATTTCTTATTTGAATTTACTTCCGGAGCTCCTGTGCTTTTTACAGGACTGCCTCCGCGCCGTTTTCTTTCCAGCGCTGCCGCACCTTCATATCCGCCGATGAAGCAAATATACACCAGGGAAAAGCACAGCCAGGTGGTGACTGTCCACTCCGTTGCCAGGCGGGACAGCTTCATGGCCGACAGGCCGCAGCCGCCGATCCAGAACAGTGAGAACACGGCCTCTGCCTGCAGGATAAATCCGCTTTTTTTATAATAAAACAAGTACTCTGAAATCGCCGCCAGGATTAAAACAAGGCCGGAAAATAAATATTCTCCGGCCCCGGCAAATCCGTAAGCAAGGAGCACAGCGAGAACATAGCCCGCCAGTGCAATCCCGTTCGTTTTATCGAATGATGCTCCGAATTTTATTTTTTTTCTGTTCATTTATTCTCCCAAACCGTTCTTTACCAGTTCGACCACTGCCTTCAGTGCTTCCTCCTCGTCCGGTCCCTCACAGATAAATTCCAGTTCATCTCCGGTTTTAATGCAGGCACCAAGAACACTGAGCACGCTCTTTGCATTGGCCGTTGTATTATTGAACCGAAATTTTACGGAAGAGGTATAATTCATCGCCTCTTTGCAAAGCGCCCCTGCCGGACGCAGATGCAGTCCCGTGGGGTTCTTGACAACCACCTTCTCGCTTACCATAGTAATCCCTCCATTCTCTTTCTCTCCGTTATTCTCCGGAAGGCTCTGCGGAAGAACCGCTTCCTCCGGCAGCTTCACTCCCGGATCCGCTCTCCCCTGAGGATTCGGAAGATTCATTCTCCCCGGTAACGATCACGCGGACCGTCGGTATATTCACTTCAAAATAAGCACTGTATTCCCGAGGCAGTTCTACCTGCGGCTCCCGCTCATAAACACCGGTCTGCCGGATTCCTGCAACATCCAGAACCGCCTTTAAATCCTTTGTCTCGATTTTTTCCAGATCCTCAGACAATCCTTCCAGCGTTACGGTAAAGGAATTATCGTCTCCGATCTGATAATGGAACTCCGCAGCTGCACCCTGAAATTCCACCTGGCTGCCTGTGATCCGGAATGTTTTCTTCACCAGAGGCTCGATCTGATATGTCACCTTGATGGTATCCGGCTGTTTGTCCGCCACCTCGAGACCACTCGGAAGAAGCTCGCTGACCTTATAGGTTTTTGTGATGTTCCCCGAGGCCCCGGTCAGATCCTCCTGGATCGTCAGCTTGTCGAACTCCGCAATCAGCGCCTTTGCCCCGGTGACAGAAATCGACTGGGGATCACACTGATAGGTAATATATTTATAGCCGTCTGCGACCTGGTTCTGACCGGTCACCTGAACGTCCACGCTGATCTGATTTGTTTTTACCGCGCTCATGGAAACACTTGCCTCCGTGACGCTCATAATGACCCTGTCATCCGTCTCTACTTCCCGTCCGGCCCTCGTATAGAGCTTGATCTCTGCCTTCGTATCCACATCGTCACTGAGGCCATCAATACTGATGTTCACCGCCGCATGATCAATGGTATCCATAATGGATTCCGGTGCTGTTACCTTTACTACCGACGGTGACACAGTTTCATCGCTGAACGTGTAGCTGTCCTGTGCCGTTCCGCTGTGCTCCACCTGAATTTCAAATTCCCTGGTCTGCATTTCCTCCACATCAATCTTAACGCTTCTGGTAATAGGATTCCAGGAACGGATCAGGGTCTTATTATTGACCACAGAAATATTTACTGCCACAGAACCTGTTGCACCATAAATCTGGCTCAGATCCACGGTTGCTTCGAAATCTTCGGCAGATACCCGCCGTTTATCGGTCCGCCGCACGGTCACCTGGACGCTGGCGGTTTTTTCACCGGTAAATTCATAAGTCAGGTTATTATCTTTAATGGCACTCTGCTCATTGAGCACCTTGATGGGGATCCCGCTGATCATATAGGTGTCGGTCGGATTGTCGATATTAACGACTACCACCCACACAACAATAGCTGCTATCGCAGACAGGATCTTCAGGAGCAGGTTATTTGTCAGCTTTTCTTTCATGTTTCTGCCTTCCTTTCAATATCCTAAGTCTGCGGCGTCCGCCGCCCTCATTGTCCTCTATGATTCGATTCAGTTCCTCCTTCAGTCCCTCCGGATCCATGCCGCTTTTTAAGGTTCCCTCATATGCCACCGAAACCCTTCCGGTCTCCTCGGATACGATCACAGTCACGCTGTCGCTGACCTCGCTGATCCCAAGACCTGCACGGTGTCTGGTTCCAAGATCCTTACTGATGCTCATATTGTCCGACAGGGGCAGATAACAGGTCGCTGCTACAACCCGGTTTCCGCGGACGATCACCGCGCCATCATGAAGCGGTGTGTTATGTTCAAAAATATTCAGAAGCAGCTGGCTGGTCACCACGCCGTCCACAACAATTCCGGTACGCTCATACTCGGAAAGCGGCGTCTTCCGTTCGATGACGATCAACGCACCGGTCTTTACCTTGCTCATCTCAAAGCTGGCCTTCACGATCTCATTCATGGTCTTGGTATTGAACCGGTCATCAAGCACTTTCGGATTCTCGGACACCAGAAATCCCAGCACCTTATTCCGCCCAAGCTGCTCCAGCGCCCTCCGAAGCTCCGGCTGAAAGATCACAACAACGGCAATAATGCCTACATTGATGGTCTTGTCCGCAAGCCACAGAATCGTATTCATACGGAAAATATATGCAAGAAGAACAAACCCCAGCAGTACGAGGATT
This sequence comes from uncultured Lachnospiraceae bacterium, assembly GCA_934351765.1. Taxonomy (GTDB): domain Bacteria; phylum Bacillota; class Clostridia; order Lachnospirales; family Lachnospiraceae; genus Lientehia. The sequence goes on from CAKRJM010000039.1 coordinate 7,468, forward strand.
CCCTTTAAAAGTACCCACGCTCTGGTATTTTTGATCCAGAGCATCAGGTTATAGATCAGCACCGCAATGATGATCATTTCGATCACATCCGTGATCCGGATATCCGGTATGCTCCGTGCAAGATAGGTTTTCATACTGTTAATCAGTTCTGCCATAATCGTCACCCGGTATCTGCTCCAGCGGCTCTGTCCGGTCGGAGAGTATCTGGGTTTCCTCCAAATCTTTCTTTTTTCCTTCTTTTAACAGTTCCTTCGTTTCCTCCAGATCTTTTCTTGCCGTCATGATCTCCGCCGTATTTCCAAGCTCCTGGCGGATCGTGAAAAGCTCCTCCTCCACCGCCTGATCCTCATTTTTCTTGGCATTGATCTTCGTCACTGTCACCTCCGGCTGGGTTACCGCCACCTTGGGAACAGCCTTCACATAATAATAGTAATCATCATCTTCAAACTGGACGATCTCCGTTCTGGTGTAATCCAGATGGAACAGGAAAAACTCCAGGACCATTCCCACCGCTGCCGCGAAAAAGCTGCTGATAATGATCGTCACCACCGGCAGGCTGATATCCGCCACGAAGACGCCAATAAACAGACATAAGATATTCACAATCGTTCCAACGACAATGGCGATCTCCCATGCATGGTTCACAGAAAGCCGGCGGATCAGATAGACCACCAGAAGCGCCAGAGCGCAGGCCGCCATCACGACCCACATGGTACGGTTTCCGAGAACGCCGTTGATCATCTGGGTATAGCGTCCCGGCATGGACAGTGAACCGGTGGAGGCCAGAATCCCTGCGTTTTCCTTCACATATTTTAGTATATAATAAATGGCGATCCCGAAGCTCATGGGGATCACGCCGAACATGGTCCCGGTCAGTCCGAGAACCACAGGCACCACCAGCGGCAGCTTTGCCATGAACAGCACCGGCATCAGCACCAGCAGGATACTGTTTCCCGGCTGGAACACACCGTATACGCATAAAAACAGGAAAAATACCGCCGCCGTCACGAAAAATACCTCCATCGAAACGGCATATAAATTCACCAGAACAAAAACAGCACAGACACCGACTGTCACGCTCCACGGGAGGAAGGCACAGATCACGGCCGCTCCCAGTGCGATCCCGATGTGGCTGATCTTTGTCATATAGCCAATATAAAGATCCGTCAGCAAAAGGGCCGAAAAGGCCGTCAAAAACCGCAGGATCCGTATGATATGGCCGCCATATCTGGCATAAAACCGCTTAACGCGTTCCCTTAAAACCAGCAGCGTTGTCATCCCTTAACTCCTCCGATTCCCGCCAGACACGGACGGTTTCTTTTTCATACAGACGGCTGATCTGCTTCAGGACCGCCTGATAACGTTTTACCTTTTCCCTTGCTTTCCGATAGCTTCTGCGAAACACAAAAAACGCCGCCACAAGGAAGCATGCCAGCAGACATGCCAGAACGATCAGAGCCTTTATTCCCATATCGGCCAGCTCTGAAATACTTTTCTGAGTCATCAGCGGCTCCGCATTGTAAAGGATCCACATGATCACCAGAAGAAAGTAAGCGGCCGTAAACGAGATCGCCGAATAGATCATTTTACAGCTCACATAATCCGACTGATGGAACCTGTTTATCTTAAGTGCTTTCCGCTCTTCCTTTACCCGGAAAATCTCTGCTTTTGTCATCAGCTTTGTTCGCTCTTCGTTTACCAACTCTTTCACTCCCTGTACGGACACACTTTCTGATAGTATAACATACCCACCGGAAAATTTCGAGAAGATATTCTTATTTTTCCTGCAAGATTCTTATTTTTCTATAAAGGTTCCGTGTCATTTGTAAAGATTCCGGATCTCCTTTAAGTATTTCCGATAACCCCGCACTGCAGATGCCGGGGAAAGCAGCTCCGCCTGGCAGCCTTTTTCCGTCAGCCAGCCAAAAAACGCCGGTCCGACGCTTCCCATGATCCGAAGCTCTGTCCGAAAACCGTTTTTCCTTTTCGCCGGACTGCTTACGGTCACACATTCCCCAAGCTCTGAAAGAATCTGTCCGGCTGTTTTCTCCGCGCACAGCAGCAGAAGCTCCGTATCTCCGCCCAACCAGGAAGCTGCTGCGCCCTGTACTTTTTCTCCGTTCTGAGCTGCCGCCCGTTCTTCCGTGCCGGTCTTTTCCTCCGGCCCGGCTTCTTCCGTTCCGCCTTCCATGCCAGAAGCCGGTTTCATGTTCAGAAGCGCCGGAACAGCCGCCTTGTCCTCCAGATAATACCCTGCGCTGCGTCCCCGCTTTCCAATAATGGAAAAGCCAAACGCCCGCAGTGCCTCCAGATCATCATAGATTCCCTTCCGCTCCGCCGGAATCCCGCGGGACTCCAGCTCCTCCAGAATATCCTTTGTTGTGACTACATGCTCCTCGTCACTTTCCTCCAGCAGTCGTATGATATACAAGATCTTCAGCTTCTGATTTCCCGGTTTTGCCATCTGCACTTCCCTTCCGAGCTTCCGCTCTGGTGGAATAACCAACTGTCTCCTTTAATATCTATGATACACATGGACAAGAAATCCCAGCCAGCCTGCCTGCTGCCAGTTTAACTGTCCCTTCCATAATCTCCATCTCCAGTTGTTTCCGGTCGTGGACGGGAAATTCATCCGGGCAGAATTGTCCAGCTTCAGCACATCCTGCGCCTGGAAGATCACCACGTCCGCAATACTTCCGTATGCCAGCCGGAACAGATGATCCACGATCCGGTGGCGTTCTCTGGTATCGATCAGCTCAAAGAGATAGGTCAGAACCTCATCGGACTTGTCACAGAACAGTCCGGTCAAGGTCTCATTATCATGCGTTCCGCCGTAGACCACACAGTTGCTGTCCTTGAAATTATGGGGCAGATGCTCATTGGCCGGATCACCGTCAAAGCCAAAGGCCAGCACCTTCATTCCCGGATATTCATTGTCCTTTAACAGCTTCCGCACCTCCGGCGTTACCGTTCCCAGATCCTCGGCGATAATCTGGAGCGACTCACCTGCCGCCTCATTGATGACATCGGTCAGCTTTTTGCCGGGGCCAGGCTGATACGTTCCGTTGACACTGGTTTTCTCACCCCAGGGAACGGCATAATATCTTGTGATTCCGATGAAATGATCGATCCGCACCGCATCATAAAGCCGGCCGGAGATTCCGATCCGTTCCCGCCACCAGCAAAAATCCTCGTTCTCCATGGCATCCCAGTCATACAACGGATTGCCCCAAAGCTGTCCCGTTGCGCTGAATGCATCCGGCGGAACTCCGGCGATGAACTTCGGCATCAGGTTCTCCTCGTCCAGCTGGAACAGGCCCGGATGACCCCAGACATCGGAGCTGTCCATGGCCGCATAGATGGGAATATCTCCAATGATCTGAATTTCCTTTTCCTTTGCATAGGCGCGCAGCTTCGCCCACTGGCTGTAAAATTCAAACTGACAGAAGGCCCAGAATTCGATCTCATCCGCCAGGAGCTCCCGATACTGCTTCATGGCCTCAGGCTTCCGCAGGCGGATCTCATCATCCGGCCAGTGGAGCCAGTCCGCTCCGTGGAAATGGAATTTGAGTGCCATATACATACAATAGTCTTCCAGCCAGTAGCTGTTTTCTTTCACAAATTTCCGATATTCCGCTGTTTCTTTATGACGGCTGTTATGATATGCCGATTTCAGGACCCTGAACCGGTTTTCATAGATCACATCGTAGGAAACCGAGGTGGGGTTGTCTCCCCAGTTCTGGCACGTTACCTCATCCCTGCTTAAAAGTCCGGCCTCAATGAGCATGTCCAGATCAATAAAATACGGATTTCCGGCAAATGCCGACAGGGACTGATACGGGCTGTCTCCGAAGCTGGTCGGCCCAAGCGGCAACACCTGCCAGTATTTCTGTCCTGCCTGCTTCAGAAAATCTATAAATTCATAGGCGTCTTTTCCAAGAGTTCCGATCCCGTAAGGGGAGGGGAGGCTGGAAACCGGGAGGAGAATTCCCGCGCCGCGGTCCATATGCGTTTCTTTCATAACCATTACCTCGCTTTATCTTTGCTCTGAATAATTCCATTTTACCATCTCCAAAGTGGTTTCGCAACGTGGTATCTGAAAGAAGTGTGGTGCTGGAATGCGGCTATTTAAAATTTTTCTTTCCCCCTCGTCCACCCGCACCAGCCGGGCCGGCACATACTCTGGTTGCCTCTGCCTGGTGCGGGTGGACCGAGGGGAAATATCAAGTTCTTCCATCGCCATATTTCAGCCAGGACTTTCGATAAAAGCAGATGGAACATATAATATCCCGAATTCCCGCGGGCCGCGAAGTCTTCTAAGTGCAGAAACAGCCCGTCTCCCTGCCGGGATCCGGGCTGTCTGCTGTTCTTTTATCTGGTTTCTTCCTGTATCTGTACTTCTGTCCGCACGTCTGTCTGATCTTCTGTCAGTTTCTCGTCCAGCTCCGGATCTCCGGTCGGTACACCCTCCGCATGCATGGCCTCGTTGACCCAGGCCGGCTCGCGCCCCGGAACCTTCATGGAATTAAATACATAGTTTCCCTGTGCATCAAACATCAGTTCCACCCAGCCGGGTTCTTCCGGTGTTCCGCCTACAAGGATCACACTCTTCGAACCGTCCTCGTTTTTCACTTCCCGGCGGACGTAAGCCGTCTCGCTGCACTGATCGGTCACATCCTCCTTTGTATCTCCGATCACACAGTACAGCCGGCCGTTTTCCACCTGGGCATATTGCCAGGCCTCTTCCCCGGCCGTAATGCGGAATACCACCTGATTTCCGTCCTCATTCTGCTCATAGACCACTTCCCCGCCATTTGCCATGTGGAAGATTTCCTGCACATAACGGATGGCCTCTGCCGCCAGGCTTCTTCCTGCCGGGAGAGCCGCCATAACGGCCACCACCAGGACGGCTGCCGCGGCCACACCTGCAAGCTTCGGAATCCGCCGTTTCTTTCCCGCTTCTTCCAACTCCGTCCGGATCTCCATGGTACGCTCCGGGCTCATGACCGTTTTTTCCATTGTATCCCGAAACAGGCCTGTGCCGCGTTTTCCCTCCTCAGCTCCGATCCGTTCTGTTCCGTCTGCTTCGTTTATCCTGTTCCGTTCTGCCTCTGATCTCTGCTTCATGTCCAGTCCTCCTCTCTGAGCACCTGCTTCATCGCCTCTCTCCCGCGGCTGATCCGCATGGAGACTGCCGATGATGACAGCTTTAACATCTTTCCGATTTCCCGATAACCATATCCCTCATAATAATGGAGATACAGGCAGACGCGGTAAGTCTCCGGAAGCTTCATCATCGCCTGGTACACATCGGATTCCGCCTCTGTGTAAAGCTCCGCCGCCGGTTCACGCCCTTCTTCATAACCTGCCGCCAGCCGGACCGCCGCTGATTTCAACTGATTCCGGCAGAGATTCGCCGTCATGGTCAGCAGATATGCCTTTTCCTTTCCGCTTCCGATCCCGATCCTCTTTTCCATGAGCCGCAGAAAAACACTTTGTACCATATCCTCCGCGTCCGCCCTCCTTCCGAGAAAGCTCAGCGACAGCCGGTAAACCTCCTGCGCATAACGGTCATAAAGCTCCAGCACGCTCTCCCTGTCCACTGCATCACCTCCCTACACCAAATTGAGATCTCACTTATAAGACAATTCAGGACAGAAAAACAGCACATTTTTCTGGATTCAAATGCAGAAAAGTTGATTGCATTAGTAACTTCTACTGCCACGCTTCAGAAAAAGAATTGCACGACTAACTTCTGCTTTGCCCTGTT
>CAKRJM010000040.1 GCA_934351765.1 uncultured Lachnospiraceae bacterium
ACATAAAATATGCTCCCTCCTAAGTGACAAGTTTTTATTATTTCACTTGTCTACCTAGAAGGGAGCATATCAGTTTCCCGACAGCCCCTTTACTTTGCCCCCCAAATCGTTTATAATCAAAAGTTAGTTAGACAGTAAATTTCATGGAGGCACGAAATGGCAAAAAAACCTTATTATATCACAACGGCCATCGCCTATACTTCAGGCAAGCCACATATCGGAAATACTTACGAGATCGTTCTGGCGGACAGTATCGCCCGGTTCAAGAGAGAGCAGGGCTATGATGTACGGTTCCAGACCGGAACGGACGAGCATGGACAGAAGATCGAGCTGAAGGCCGAGGAGGCCGGAATCACACCCAAGGAGTTTGTAGACAACGTGGCGGGTGAGATCAGACGGATCTGGGATCTGATGGATACATCTTATGATAAATTTATCCGTACAACCGATGCGGATCATGAAGCGCAGATCCAGAAAATCTTCAAGAAGCTTTATGACCAGGGGGATATTTACAAGGGATATTATGAAGGCCTTTACTGTACGCCCTGTGAGTCCTTTTTCACCGAGTCCCAGCTGGTGGACGGAAAATGTCCGGACTGCGGCCGTGAGGTACAGCCGGCGAAGGAAGAGGCATACTTCTTTAAGATGAGCAAGTATGCACCGAAGCTGATCGACTATATCAATTCCCATCCCGAATTCATTCAGCCTGTGGCAAGAAAGAATGAGATGATGAACAACTTCCTGCTGCCCGGCCTGCAGGATCTGTGTGTATCGAGAACCTCGTTTACCTGGGGGATCCCGGTATCCTTTGATCCCAAGCATGTAACCTATGTATGGCTGGATGCACTCTGCAACTACATCACAGGCCTGGGCTATGACTGTGAGGGGAACAGCGGTGAGCTGTATAAGAAATACTGGCCGGCAGACCTTCATCTGATCGGAAAGGATATTATCCGTTTCCATACCATTTACTGGCCCATCTTTCTGATGGCGCTGGGTGAGCCGCTTCCGAAGCAGGTATTCGGACATCCCTGGTTATTGCAGGGGGACGGCAAGATGAGCAAGTCCAAGGGCAATGTGCTTTATGCGGATGATCTGGTAGAATACTTCGGCGTAGATGCAGTACGTTATTTTGTGCTTCATGAGATGCCCTTCGATAATGATGGCGTGATCTCCTGGGAGCTGATGGTGGAGCGTCTGAATTCTGATCTGGCAAACACGCTCGGAAATCTGGTAAACCGTACGATTTCCATGTCCAACAAGTATTTCGGCGGCGTGGTGGAAAATACCGGTGTGAGCGAAGCTGTGGACGAGGATCTGAAGGCAGTTGTTCTCGGAACGGCAAAGAAGGTGGAAGCAAAGATGGACGAGCTGCGCGTGGCAGATGCCATCAGCGAGATCTTTACGCTGTTCAAGCGCTGCAATAAATATATTGACGAGACCATGCCCTGGGCTCTGGCAAAGGATGAGGAGAAGAAGCCCCGTCTGGCCACCGTTCTTTATAACCTGGTGGAGTCCATTACGATCGGCGCAAGCCTTCTGGAATCCTTCATGCCGTCCACATCAAAGAAGATCCTGGAGCAGTTAAACGGCGGGAAGAGAAGCCTGGAATCCATGGACACCTTCGGTCTGTATGCATCCGGCAATAAGGTGACCGAGAAGCCGGAGATCCTTTTTGCCCGTCTCGATCTGGAGCAGGTTCTGGCGGAGGTTCGGGAAAAATTCGGAAAGCCGGAGGAACCGGAGAAGGAAGAGGAGCCCGGAATCGACATTGAGGCAAAGCCGGAGATCACCATTGATGAGTTTGCGAAGCTTCAGTTCCAGGTGGGACAGATCATCGCCTGCGAGGCCGTGAAGAAGTCCAAGAAGCTGCTCTGCTCTCAGGTGAAGATCGGAAGCCAGGTACGCCAGATCGTGTCCGGCATCAAATCCGCATACTCACCGGAGGAGATGGTCGGCAAGAAGGTCATGGTTGTGACCAACTTAAAGCCGGCAAAGCTGGCAGGAATCCTTTCGGAAGGCATGATCCTCTGCGCAGAGGATGCCGACGGAAATCTGGCACTGATGACGCCGGAGAAGGAGATGCCCGCCGGAGCAGAGATCTGTTAAAGCGGGGAAATGAGAAAATGCCGGTTACAGGGGGAGCGTTTCCGGCTTTTCAATAAAGAAAAGGAGAAATTCTTATGGAGATCAAAAAGGTTACAGACAAAGCGTTCAGGAAATACGGAGCAGTGATCGAGGGAATGGACCTTTCAGAGCTTCTTGCATGGGCAAAAACAACGCCTGCGCCGGACGATGTGGTTTATGAGCCGTCGATCCCGGAGGCAGAGGCACTTCCCATCTGTGAGGATCTGAGCCGTCAGGTTTACGGGGAAATGCCGATCCAGATCGGTTACTGCAACGGAAAAAATCATAAAAGTGATACGCTGGAATATCACCGCGGCGAGGAGCTGGATGTGGCCGTGACTGACCTCGTTGTAGTTCTGGGAAGCCGGAAGGATATGGATTCCCTCCTGTCCTTTGATCTTGCCAATGCAGAGGCATTCTTCGTTCCTGCAGGAACGGCCATCATGCTGTACAGTGATACGCTTCATTATGCCCCCTGCAGTGCCGGGGACGGTGTATTCCAGTGCGTGATCGTGCTGCCGAGAGGAACCAACTATCCCAGCGAGAAGGAAAACATCAGGAAAACGGCGGAGGATGAACTGCTGTGCATGAAAAACAAGTGGGTGCTGACCCATCCGGACAGCGGGGAACCGTTCTATCCCGGATTAAAGGGAGAGATTATTTACGTTTAGGAGCATCGTATGATTTTTGACAGTCATGCCCATTATGATGACAAGGCGTTTGACGAAGACAGGGAGGCCCTTCTGGCCTCCCTTGTTTCGCATGGAGTCGGCCGGGTTGTCAATGTGGGATCAAATCTGGAAACAACGAGACAGACGGCAGAGCTGGTAAAGCAGTATCCGTTTTTATATGGGGCGGCCGGTGTTCATCCCAGCGATACCGGGGAGCTGACCGAGGAGAATTTCGGACAGATCGAGGCGGCCATGAAGGAAGAAAAGATGGTGGCCGTGGGCGAGATCGGTCTGGATTACCACTGGGACGAGCCGGAGCGGGAGGTCCAGCGGCTGTGGTTTGAGCGGCAGCTTGATCTGGCCGGACGGCTTTCGGCGCCGGTCATCATTCACAGCCGCGAGGCGGCCCGGGATACGCTGGAGATCATAAAGGCGGCGGGAGGCCCGGAGCTTTCCATGGTGATCCACTGCTTCTCCTATGGAGTGGAAATGGCCCGGGAGTATCTTTCCATGGGCTATTATCTGGGAGTCGGCGGTGTTCTGACCTTTAAAAATGCAAAAAAGCTGAAAGAGGTGGTGGAATACATGCCTCTTGACCGGCTTCTTCTGGAAACCGACTGCCCTTATATGGCACCGACGCCGCACCGGGGCGAGCGCAATTCCTCTCTGAATCTTCCTTATGTGGTGGAGGCCATTGCCGCCATCAAGGGTGTGACCGGGGAAGAGGTGGAGCAGATCACCTGGGAGAATGCGAACCGGTTTTATCGGATCAGGGAGCAGTAAACTGTGTTTATGCCGCAGACGGCGGCGGAATGGAGAATTGTATGGCGGAGCTTGGAAATCCGAAAAATACCATTGAGATCATTCAGAAATATGAGTTCGCGTTCCAGAAGCGGTTCGGCCAGAACTTTCTCATCGACACCCATGTGCTGGAGAAGATCATCCGTGCCGCCGGTGTGACAAAGGACGATTTTGTGCTGGAGATCGGGCCGGGGATTGGCACCATGACCCAGTATCTGGCGGAAGCCGCCGGAAAGGTCTGTGCGGTGGAGATCGACAAGAACCTGATTCCGATCCTGGGTGAGACGCTGGCAGCCTATGACAATGTGCAGGTCATCAACGAGGATATTTTAAAGGTTGATGTGGCGAAGCTGGCAAAGGAAGAGAACGGCGGCCGTCCCATAAAAGTTGTGGCAAACCTGCCCTATTATATTACGACGCCCATCATCATGGGACTGTTTGAGAGCCATGTCCCCATCGACAACATCACCATCATGGTACAGAAGGAGGTGGCGGACCGGATGCAGACCGGCCCCGGCAGCAAGGATTACGGCGCACTGTCCCTGGCGGTCCAGTATTATGCCGAACCGTATATTGTGGCAAATGTACCGCCCAACTGCTTCATGCCGCGCCCCAAGGTGGGGTCTGCAGTGATCCGGCTGACCCGTCATGCCAATCCGCCGGTGACGGTAAGGGACGAGGCGCTGATGTTCCGTCTGATCCGGGCATCCTTTAATCAGCGGCGGAAAACCCTGGCCAACGGCCTGAATAATTCTCCGGAGCTTTCGTTTACGAAGGAAGAGATTTCGGCTGCCATTGAAGCACTGGGGCTTCCGGCTGCGATCCGCGGAGAAGCTCTGACCCTGGAGCAGTTTGCAGCGCTGGCGGACGAGCTGGGAAAATAGGAAGATCACATCAGAGCAGTGCACAGCGGTGCCTGCGGAATAAGGAGAGAATCGGAAAAGCTGTCGAAAGGCAGCTTTTTTCGTTCTAAACCTGTCCTTCCCTGCATAAACTAAAAGGGAAGGAGTGATGACATTGGCAGAATACAGACGTTTTATTTCATATATATATGCCTATGAGGGCGATATGAAGACGAAAAATGTGGGCTTTGCCAAAATTGAGGCACGGAACGGGCAGTGCCGCATGAGTATCAGCGTAAAGGGTGCTTATGAGTGTGTCGGACGGGAGCTTACGCTGTACGGCTACGGAAAGAAAAATGGAGAATTTATACTGGTGCCTATCGGACAGATCCCGGTGAAAAACGGCGTCGGAGAAGCCGTGTTCGGAAAAAAGGAGGACGACCTGAGCGGAAGCGGATTGGGACTTACCTTTTTGCAGGGCTTGTTTCTGCGGAGCGGACGACATGCCAGAAAAGCTTATCTGACTGCATGGGACGATATGCTGATCACAATCTCCAGACTTCAGCAGGCGCCCGTCGCCGGGGAAGAGACGGAAGGACAGAAGCCCGTTGCCGGGGAACAGGCGGAAAGGCAGGCGCCCGTCACCGGGAAAGAGACGGAAAAGCAGGCAGAGGAGCCGCGTACAAGGCAGCCGGAAGCGTCTGAAATTCCCTGGGGAATGCGGGAAATCCGTCTGGATGCAGGCTGCGCAGAGGAAGAGAAACAAGAATTACATAAAGAAACCGGGGAACTCCGGGCGGCGGAGCTGGAGCTTCTGAAAAAAGAAGAGAAGAAACAAGTTTCGGAAGAGTATGTTGTGACGAAGCATGAAGAAAATGAACGGAAGCCGGATCAGCCGCATGAGCAGGCAGCAGTGACGGAAGCGGTTGAGAGCGAGCCTGTGACAGGGGAGGCGGTTGTGGCAGAGGCGGCGGCTGCGGCAGAACCGGCTGTGACAGCGCCATTTGAGACTGAAGCGCCGGCGGCGGAACCGGCTGTGACAGCGCCGTTTGAGGCAGAAGCACCGGCGGCGGAACCGACGGGGCGAATGCCGGATCCATTTTATTTCCGGGAAGGACTGACGGAGCTGCCGCTCTGGGACAGTCTGAAACGGATCATGCCGCGGAAACGGGTGCTTTCCGAGGAGGGCTGGGAGGTACTGCAGATCCAGCTTCAGGATCTGGGACGGCTGCCGCGGGAAAACTGGCCCTACGGAAATAACAGCTTTGTACTTCATGGCTATTATCAGTATCGATATCTGATCCTGGCGAGACGGATGCGGGAGCAGAAAACGCCCGGAGAGGCGCGTTGGCAGTATATTGTGGGCGTGCCGGGGATCTTTAAGCCTCAGGAGAAGTTTATGGCGGCCATGTTCGGACTGCCGGAGTTCAAACGGGCGGACAGCCGTGAGGAGAACTTTGGCTTCTGGTGCGGAAATGTCTGTATGAAATAAGAAAAATTGGAAATCCTCCAGATAAAAGGCAGGCCCCCGTCAGGGCGGCCGGAAATGGTGGAGCTATGAACAGACAGATCTATTATCATAAGGCAGGAAAGTGGTTTTCTCCGGCGCTGTTCGGCGGACAGCTTGAAAAGCTGGTTTCGGAGGTTCGGAAAAGTACAAAAAAAGAGAGGATCCTGTTTCTCTGTATCGGCAGCGACAGGTCAACCGGGGACAGCCTCGGTCCTCTTGTGGGGTACAAGCTAAAAAGAACGAAAGGAGAAGCATACCGGGTGTTCGGGACACTGACACAGCCGATCCATGCGGTGAACCTGAATGACACCATGGATATGATCGCCGGATATTACCGGGATCATATTATCGTGGCAGTGGACGCCTCGGTGGGAAAATATGAGCATGTTGGTTATATTACGCTGGGGCGCGGTGCGATCCGTCCCGGGCTTGGGGTCAGCAAGAATCTGATGTCTGTGGGAGACATTTTCATTACCGGGATCGTGGGCTGCGGCGGAGGCTTTGAGCCGCTTCTCCAGAACACCAGACTTTCCGTGGTGATGGAACTGGCTGACTGTATCTGCGCGGGAATCGGGAGTACCGGAGCAGTCCTGGCCGCGGAGGGAGAGACAGACTATGGAAGCACCCAGAAATATCAGGCAGATTGGGGATATTGAGGACAGTCTCCGATTATATATCGAGGATTATGTCATGACCTTTATGGGCAAGCAGAAACGCAGGGGCGCCGCCGCTTTGGGGGCGCTCCTTGGCATACAGGGAGAGACGGACGGAGTCCCCTGTGTCTTTATCCGTGGGGCGGTTCTGGCGGAGGAGGTGGAGCAGACGGACGGAGTGCTTCAGGTGACACCGCGGGGCTTCAACGGGATCTATGCGGATATTGCGGCCTATTTTAAAGGCACAGAGATCTGTGGCTGGTTTTTATGCAGCAGCGACCCGGACATGACGGACCCCTATGAGCTTCAGAAAAGCTATGGAGGAACGGCAGGGGAGAAGGAGAAGATCCTGTTTGTCTACGACGGAACGAAGGAGGAGGAGGTTCTGTACCGGCTGGACGATCAGGGAATCCACAGGCTTCCCGGCTATTACATCTACTACGAACGGAATGAACAGATGCAGGAATACATGATCGCCCGAGAACCGGCGAGGAGTTCAGAGTTTACCCTGCTGAAGACAGACCCGCTAAAAACGGGAGTCGGGCTGCGGGACACAGATCAGGCGGCGCGGCAGTTCCGCTCGGTCATGAACCAGAGGAATCAGAAAAAGAAAAAAGCGGAAAAAAGCCGCCTCAGTATGGTATTGAATACGGTGAGCCTGGCAGCGATCCTCTGTGGAGCCGGCTTTGGACTGGCAGCATGGTACCGCCACGACGGGTTTGCCCAGGTGCGTCATGCGATTGCCGTTATGGCGGGGGACAGCGGAAGCAGGCAGGCGGCAGAAAGGGAGAGCAGCCGTATTTCGGAAACAGAGAGCAGCAGTATTCCGGAAACAGAGAATAGCCGTGTTCCGGAAACGGAGGGCACAGGCCTGTCCTCTGAGCAGGAAGCGGAGCAGCAGACAAAGGCCGGGGGAGAAAACAGCTCAGAAGCCGGACAGGTGGTCATTAAGGAGCTGCCCGGCGGGATTTTCCGTACAGAGCCAGCGGCGGAACAGACCGGGGAAACGGCAGTGCCGGAGAGCCAGAGCACAGACGAAGCTGCGGAAGGCGGAAACGGGAGCAATTCTGCGGCAGAGAGTGAAAGTGCTCAGACAGACGGGGCAGGTGGCACAGAACCGGCGGCTGCGGGAAGCTTCCGGGAATATCGGGTCCAGAAGGGAGACACCCTCTCCGGAATCTGCAAAGAAGTATATGGCTCCGGCAGTGAAGCAAAAATGAAGGAAATCTGCGAGATCAACGGACTGGAAAATGCGGATTTTATTTATGAAGGACAGAAGCTGCTGCTGCCGTAGGGCGGGGAAGGGAAACCCGCCGTTGTATTCCCTTTTGTTTTCCTGTATAATGAGAGAAACGGCGAGAGCCGGAATCATGATGCGGAAACAGGGTACAGGATAATGGAAAGTAACAGAGACAGAGAGAACAGAAAACGGGCGCTGCGGGAGCGCATGATCGATACAGAAACGCAGATGTTTGAGGAGGAGGATGAGCTGGAGGAGATCGAGGCCGAGGCGAAGAGGGAACGGGGCCGCCATCGGCGGTTTAAGCTTCTGGTGACGGGACTTCTGGTGCTGGCGGCGGCTGCAGGACTGCTGGGATATCATTATTATCAGCTGAACCATTGTTATCAGAAAACCAGCGTCAAGTGGTCCAGGGATTTGGAGAGCGGAAGCTTTGCCGGGTACGAAAGCTTCGGGGAGAATGTACTCAAGTACAGCCGGGACGGCGCGGTTTATCTGAATAAAAAGGGCGAGGAGGTCTGGAATCAGGCCTATGAGATGACGGCGCCCTTTGCCAGCGTAAGCGGAAATTATGCGGTGGTGGCGGACAAGAAGGGATATTCCATCTATATCTGCAATCAGGACGGTTGCCAGGGCGTGGTGACGACGACGCTTCCCATCTCCCGTGCGGCGGTATCCTCCACCGGCGTGACCGTGGCAATTCTGGAGGACACAAAAAGCAATGTGATCGCTTTTTATGATAAGACAGGGACGAAGCTGGAGATCGAGATCCAGACGACTCTTTCGGGGAACGGCTATCCCATGGATCTGGCAATCTCTCCGAACGGAATGCTTCTGATGGTGTCCTATGTGTATCTGGATGCCGGTTCCATGCAGAACCAGGTGGTATTCTATAACTTTGATGAAGAGGGACAGAGTATCCGTGACCGGCTGGTGGGCGGCTTCAAGGAATATGGTTCTTCCATGGTCGCGCGGGTGCGCTTCCTGGATGATACCCATGCGGCAGCCTTTGCCCAGGACCGGCTTTGCTTCTACTCGCTGGAGAATACCGTAAAGCCGGTGCAGACGGCGCAGGTGGATATTGACGCAGATACGGAGATCCGCAGTATTTTTTATTCGGATCAGAATGCAGGGATCGTGACAAAGAACTCTGATGGTACGCGAACCATGCAGGTTTTTGATAAAAACGGAAAAGAGGTCTGCCGGGCGGACATCGATATGGAATATGACACCGTGGAGATCAGCAGAAACCGGGTGCTGTTTTACCGGGATTCGGAATGCCGGATCTACAACCTGTCGGGAAAATTAAAATACCGGGGAACCATGGAGGGAAGCATTGAAAAGCTGATCTGCCTTGGTGAAAACCGATATATCCAGATCGGGCCTCAGGCAATGATGGAGCTGGAGTTAAAGTAACAGAAGAACAGGAGAATAATGTTATGAAGAAACCGGTACTTGTGATCATGGCAGCAGGAATGGGAAGCCGCTACGGCGGACTGAAGCAGATCGATCCTATTGATGAGTATGGAAATATCATTATGGATTTTTCGATTTATGATGCCAGGCGGGCAGGCTTTGAAAAGGTCGTGTTCATTATCAAAAAGGAAAATGAGGAGCTGTTCAGAGAGGCAGTCGGAGACAGGATCGCGGAGCAGATGGAGGTGGCATACGTGTTCCAGGAACTGTCCGATCTTCCCGACGGATTTTCCGTTCCGGAGGGGCGGGTGAAGCCCTGGGGGACCGGTCATGCGATTTTAAGCTGCCGCAATGCGGTGGACGGGCCTTTTGCAGTCATCAATGCCGATGATTATTACGGCCCGGAGGCCTTTCGGGTAATCTATGATTATCTGATGAGCCATGAGGATGACAGGCAGTACCGGTTTGCCATGGTGGGCTATCAGGTGGAGAATACACTGACGGAAAATGGCTCCGTGGCACGCGGCGTCTGCGAAACCGATGCAAAGGGGCATCTTGTTTCCATCACCGAGCGGACGAAGATCGAGCGGGCAGACGGAAAAATTGTGTATGAGGAGGATGGAAAGGCACCGGAGGAGATTCCGGAGGGCACACTGGTATCCATGAATCTCTGGGGCTTTTCGGCAGCAATCCTGACGGAGCTTTCGGAGCGATTTCCGGCGTTTCTGAACCGCACCTTGCGGGAAAATCCCATGAAGGGAGAATTTTTTATACCCACGGTGGTGAGCAGTCTTATCGGCGAACAGCGGGCAACGGTTCAGGTGCTTCATTCCCATGACCGGTGGTTTGGCGTGACCTATAAGGAGGATAAGGCTTCGGTGGTGGCGGCGATCCGGTCACTGAAGGCAGAGGGACGTTATCCGGAAAAGCTGTGGGAATAGGACGGCGGCAGAGATTCGGGAGCCTTTGAAGCCGGCAGCAGGATCAGCTTCGGCCGAAGGCAGTTCACAGAAAGTTTAGAATCTTTATAGCCTTTTATGTGCGCGTCCGGCCCGGAATGTGATATGATAAAAGATAAGCAGGCGCAGTGTATGCAAAAGCGGCACTGTGCCTTTTTGTTAAAAGACACAGTTGAAAGGAAGATGGAGCATGAAGCTGAAAACAAAGCTTCTGATCACCTTTTTTACGATTATTCTGGTGCCGATGGCGCTGATCTATGTGTGTATGACGGCGCTCGGAAGCTACCAGAGCCGGTCACTGAAATCGGATTATGGAATCAGCGGTGTCGGAGATCTGTATTCGGGTGCATCGGTCCAGGTGTTTAATTCCATGACCATGTCGATCCAGAAGGACATCAGCAGGGCGGTCCAGAGCGATCCGGATCAGTTTGAGGACCGGACGTATCTGGTAACGCTGAACCAGAGGCTGGCGGGGAAATATTCGTTTCTTATTGTCCGGAAGGGAGATGCGATCCTTTATAACGGCGGTGATCTGGGGACAGAAGAGCTGGAGGCGGAGCTTCCGGATTATAATGATGTGGGAGTCGGAGACAATCAGCCGGCCAGTGTGTTTACGGGGAAGAGCAAGCTGCTGATCAAGCAGCAGGATCTGACCTTTTCCGATGGAACGGAAGGCAGCGTGTTCATTATCACGTCTGTGGGAGAGCTGGTCCCCCAGGTAAAAAAAGTCTTCGGAAGCATGGTGATGTCAGTCCTGATCCTGCTGATCATGATCGCGGTAATGCTGGCACTCTGGATCTACCGTGCAATCCTGCGGCCCATTGGAGAATTGAAGCGTGCCACGAAGGAGATCAAAGAGGGAAACCTGGATTACGAGCTGAAAATCAAAGAAAAAGATGAGATCGGACAGCTCTGTATGGACTTCGAGGAAATGCGGCAGCGGCTTCGGGACAATGCAGAGGAAAAAATCCAGAATGACAGGGAGAACAAGGAACTGATCCGGAATATTTCCCATGATCTGAAAACCCCGCTGACCGCTATCAAGGGCTATGCGGAGGGGATCATGGACGGAGTTGCCGCGTCGCCGGAAAAGCTGGACAAGTATATTCGGACGATTTACAATAAGGCCAATGATATGGACAAGCTGATCGATGAGCTGACCTTTTATTCCAAGATCGATACCAATAAGATCCCCTATGATTTTGCGAAGATCAATATCAACGAGTATTTCTGCGACTGCGTGGAGGAGCTGAGTGTGGAGCTGGAATCCAGCGGCATCGATCTGGGCTTCTTTGATTATACGGAGGCCCCGGTGACGGTCATCGCCGATGCCGAGCAGTTAAAGCGTGTCATCAACAACATCATCAGCAATTCGGTGAAGTATCTGGATAAAAAGAAAGGGATCATCAATATCCGTCTGCGGGACGATGGTGATTTTGTACAGATTGAGATCGAGGACAACGGAAAGGGCATTTCCGCCAGGGATCTGCCGAATATTTTTGAGCGGTTCTACCGGACGGATTCGTCCCGGAATTCGTCCAAGGGCGGAAGCGGGATCGGCCTGTCCATCGTAAAGAAGATCGTGGAGGATCATGGCGGGCGGATCTGGGCAACCAGCAAGGAATCCATCGGAACGGTTATGCACATTGTTCTCAGAAAATACCAGGAGGTTATCAATGAGTAAGATTTTAATTGTAGAAGATGAAGAAACCATTGCGGAGCTGGAAAAGGATTATCTGGAGCTTTCCGGTTTTGAGGTGGAAATAGAAACAGACGGAACGAAGGGACTGGAGCGGGCGCTGGCAGAGGACTTTGACCTGTTTATCCTGGATCTCATGCTGCCGGGAACCGACGGCTTCGAGATCTGCAAAAGAGTACGTGCTGAAAAGAATACGCCGATCCTCATGGTATCGGCCAAGAAAGATGACATCGACAAGATCCGCGGTCTGGGCCTCGGTGCGGATGATTATATTACAAAGCCCTTCAGCCCCAGCGAGCTGGTGGCGCGGGTGAAGGCACATCTTGCCCGGTACGAACGGCTCATCGGCAGCGGAATGCCGGAGAATGAGATCATTGAGATCCGCGGCCTGAAGATCGACAAGACCGCAAGACGGGTCTATATCAACGGCGAAGAGAAGCAGTTTACCACAAAGGAGTTTGATCTCCTGACATTCCTCGCCCAGAACCCCAACCACGTATTCACAAAGGATGAACTGTTCCGCGAGATCTGGGATATGGAATCCGTCGGCGATATCGCCACCGTTACGGTCCATATTAAAAAGATCCGCGAAAAGATTGAATTCAACACGGCAAAACCCCAGTATATCGAGACGATCTGGGGAGTCGGATACCGGTTTAAGGTGTAAACAGAAAATAAAATGAGAGTCTGGATGAGAAACAGGGAAAAAGGAGGAACTGCCGTTTAGGATTATTGACCGGATAATCGCCCCTCCGTCGCCCGTACTCCACAAGAGGCACATACTTGAGTTGCCTTTGTGGAGCAGGGGCAGACGGAGGGGCTTTTTCTGTCTGAAAATCAAACGCGGTTCTGCTGGTTATTGAAATTCTTTTTCGCGTTTTTTGAAAAAATTATAAAAGTATCGGACGTTATCTAAATCACTCCATTTCGTAACATCATACTCTTCGGTATCAAGATTGTAGATTTTGGCATTTAGTGTCCCAAGCATAAAGGGCGAATGTGTTGCAATAATAAACTGACACCCAAGCAGTCGTGTCATTTTATTTATTTCTTCTGCTAAAAGAACCTGATTAGCAGGGGAAAGCGAGACTTCGGGTTCGTCTAATAAATATAATGCATCTGGTTGTAAATGTTTCTCAAAATATTGCATTGATGTTTCTCCGTTGGAATATTTTTCCTGTGAAAATCTTATATATTCTTCTTGCCTGCTGCCTTCTTTTGATGCTAAAAATGTCTTTGCTT
>CAKRJM010000041.1 GCA_934351765.1 uncultured Lachnospiraceae bacterium
CGGTAACACCATGGAAAGCACCCGCCATAAACGGATTATCATCCGGTGCATTGCAGAATACCACCAGCTTTGCACAGCCTAAAGAATCCTGATCTCCGGTTCTGGCGGCCGTCTCCTTGATCATCTGACCCATGAGGCGGACAGCATCCATATTGATTCCGGTCTTGGTAGATCCTACATTGACGGAGCTGCAGACCCGGTCAGTGCAGGCCAGAGCCTCCGGAATGGAACGGATCAGAAGCTCCTCTGCCGGAGTCATCCCCTTGCTGACAAGCGCCGAATAGCCGCCGATAAAGTTTACCTTGACCTCCTTTGCCGCCCGGTCAAGAACCTTTGCCAGCTCCACGAAATCTCCCGGTGTCTTGCAGGCCGCGCTTCCTATTAACGCAATGGGTGTCACGGAAATCCGCTTATTGACGATCGGGATCCCGTATTTGACTTCGATCTCTCCGCCTACGCTCACCAGATCCTTTGCATAGGACGTGATCTTCCGGTAAACATTCTCCTTGACCTTTTCCAGATCCGAATCGATACAGTCCAGAAGGCTGATGCCCATGGTAATGGTACGGACATCCAGCCGTTCCTGCTCGATCATTTTATTGGTTTCATCTACTTCAAATCGATTTATCATGGCGCGTCCTCTTAAATTCTGTGCATTTTATTGAAAATGTCTTCATGCTGACAACGGATCTTTACTCCGATCTCCTCGCCGATCTGATCCAGCTCCGAAACCATTTCTCCAAAGGGCTTGGACGACTGGTTTGTATCGACGATCATCATCATGTTGAAATATCCCTGAAGGATCGTCTGTGAAATATCTTCGATGTTGACTGCATTATTAGCCAGATAGGTACATACCCTGGCAATGATTCCTACGGTGTCATTTCCTACTACTGTGATGATCGTTTTTTTCATTTCGGTTCTCCTTTGAGAATAAATTTATAAATTGATGATCTCCGACATCTGGCTGCGGTCGGCAACGGCAATGTCAAAGTCATTTCCCTGATAAGCATTTTCCCCCATGGTGACCTCCAGGCGCACAGTCTCATAGGCCAGACTGGCATAATTGTTTTCCTTGGATAAATGGCCCAGAAGCGCCTTTTTAAAGTGGTCATGGAGGATATCTCCCAGAAGCCGTCCGGCACTGTCATTGGATAAATGCCCCTTATTTCCCATGATCCGGCGTTTCAGATAATAGGGATACGGACCGGCCTCCAGCATATGGACATCATGGTTTGCTTCCAGAAGGATCGCGTCCAGTCCCCGCAGATGGTTTAAGGTATACTGGCTGTAATTGCCCAGATCTGTCACCACTGCTGCCGACGCATCTCCGCAGTCTACCCGGTAAGCACAGGGATCTGCCGCGTCATGGTCGATGGAAAAGGGCAAAATATCCAGATCACCGATGGAAAACCTGCGGTCGGGCACGACCTCACGATGCAGTCCCTCCGGCATCGTTCCGAGATTTTTTGCTCTCAGGATCCCCTCATACGTTCCCGCTGTCGTATAAATAGGAATCTCATTTCTTCTGGAAAATACACCGAGACCGCCGATATGATCCGAATGTTCATGGGTCACCAGGATCCCGGAAAGCTCCGAGGGCTTAACTCCCAGCTCATTTAATCCGGCCTCGATCCGCTTGGAAGAGATTCCCGCATCAATTAAAATATGGGTCTCCTCACTTCCGATATAGATACAGTTTCCGCTGCTACCGCTGGCAATGCTGACGAAACGCATAACCTTCCTCCCTTTCAAAGGCGCAAAAACCAGCGCCATAAGCTCCTGTTCATTCTATCATACAGGCAGGATTCCTGCAATCTGCTTTTTCACCGCATCCAGATCGGTATTATTTTCGATCACATGATCCGCCAGGGTCTTAATTTTCTCCTCCGGCGGCTGATTTTTCATAATCTGAAGACATTTTTCCTTCGTATAACCGCGGCTTTCCATCAGACGCCCGATCCGCACCTGTGGCTCTGCCGTAACAATCCAGACCTCATCGCACATGGTTTCATAGCCTGCTTCAAAAAGGATTGCCGACTCGATCACCGCAATGGGCTGTCCCTCCCAGGCAAGAGCTCCCAGCCTCCGCTCGATCTCGGCCCGCACGGCCGGATGGACAATGGCATTGAGCTTTTCCTTCATGACCTCATCGGAAAAGATCTGCGCTGCGATCTGCTTCCGGTCAAAGGTTCCGTCCTCCAGCAGACAGCCTTCTCCAAACAGCCCTCTCATGGCTTCATAACAGGCGCCGCCAGGCTCCTGCAGCTTCCTCCCAATGGCATCTGCCATGAGAAGCTCCGCTCCGTATTCTTCTTTTAAAAGCTCCAGCACCGTGCTTTTTCCTGCACCGACGCCTCCTGTCACTCCGATGATCCGCATGTTTTTTACTCCCCGGTTTCGATTCTGGTTTTTTGATTCCGTTTTTTCTGTTTCGTAAATTTGTCTTCTTCGTTTTTATTTTGTCTCAAACCAGCTGCTGCCCACCTTCATATCCACCTCCAGCGGAACAGAAAGCTTCGCCGCACCATCCATTTCTTCTTTTAAGATCGTTTTCACCTGCTCGATCTCCGCCTGATCCGTCTCTACCAGAAGCTCATCGTGGATCTGAAGGATCAGTCTGGATTTCAGTCCTTCCCGGCGCAGTCTCCGGTCCACCTCCACCATGGCAATCTTGATGATATCGGCAGCCGTTCCCTGAATGGGACTGTTCATGGCTGCCCGCTCGCCAAAGCTTCTCTGCATGAAATTCGAAGAGGAAAGCTCCGGAACCGGACGTCTCCGCCCATAAAGAGTTGTCACATAGCCCGTCTTCCTGGCCTGTGCCACCGTCTGATCCAGAAACGCCTTCACACCCGGATACGTTTCAAAATACTGGTTAATATATTCCAGTGCCTCCTGGCGGCTGATACTGAGATCCTCGCTGAGTCCGAAGGCGCTGATCCCGTAAACAATCCCGAAATTCACCGCCTTGGCATTTCGCCTCTGAAGCTCCGTCACCTCTTCAAAGGGCGTATGGAACACCTGAGAGGCCGTGATCCGATGGATATCCTGCTCCTCGTGATACGCCTCGATGAGCCGCTGATCCCCCGACATATGTGCCAGGATCCGAAGCTCGATCTGGGAATAATCGGCATCTACAAACACACAGCCCTCCTTCGGCACAAACACCTTTCGGATTTCCCGTCCCAGTGCCATCCGCACCGGAATATTCTGGAGATTCGGCTCGGTGCTGCTGATCCGCCCCGTGGCGGTAATGGTCTGATTAAAGGTTCCGTGGATCCGGCCGTCGGAACCGATGAAGGTCGCCAGCCCGTCCGCATAGGTGGATTTTAACTTCGTAAGCTGGCGGTATTCCAGGATCTTTGCCACCAGAGGCTGCTCCGGCGCCAGCTTTTCCAGAATATCCGCCGAAGTCGAATAACCCGTCTTTGTCTTTTTTCCATAAGGAAGGCCCAGCTTCTCAAATAAGATCACCCCAAGCTGCTTGGGCGAGTTAATGTTGAACTGCTCTCCGGCCAGCTCATAGATCTCGGTCTCCAGCACATCGATCTGCGTTTTCAGCGTCTCGCCGTAGGCTTTTAAGGTCTCCCGTTCCATCTGGATCCCTTCTTTTTCCATATGATATAAGCTGTAGATCAGAGGCATCTCAATCGTCAGAAACAGCGTTTTCATACCGGTCTCAGAAAGCTTTTCAAGCAGCACCGGACCCGCCTGAGCCGCCGCATAGGCCTGGTAACAGAAGCAGTTCACTGCTGCCTCCTGCTTCTCCTCCAGCGCCTTCCCATAAGGCAGCTTTCCCAGAAGATCCATCCGGGAGGGAACGGTCATACCCAGATATTCCGCTGCCAGCTCATCATAGAGATATGCACTTTTTAACGGATTCAGCAGATATCCGGCCACGCCGGCATCATAAACGCCCTCTGTCTCTTCCATATCAAGAAACGGCAGCATGGCCTTCAGATCCAGCACCCAGGAAGCGCCTCCGCCCGTTAAAAGCTCCTTTGTCTTTCCGGCAAGATAAGCTCCTGTTACGAAGCCGCCTGCTGCGATAAAGCAGATATCCTCCTTACTCCGGGAAAGAGCCAGTCCCAGGATCTCATGCTCCTCGATAACAAGCTGCAGACCGATGACCGGCGCCTCCGCAGCCTGACGGACGGCCTGCTCCGCCCCCTCCAGGCTGTCAATATACAGAAACTGCTTCTCCACCTGGTTCTGAACCTGATCCTCCGTCTCAAACCGGGGGAGAAAGCTTTTTAATTCCAGACGCTTCATATATTCATAAGCCTCCGGCGTAAACAGCTTTCCAAGCTTCGCATCCTCCGCCGAAAATTCCACCGGACAGTCCCGGTCGATAGCTGCCAGAGTTCTGGAAAGCTCTGCCGACTCCCGTCCTGCCGCCAGTGCCTTCCTGGCCCGCTCCGGCTTCACGGTATCCTGGTTTGCAAACACATTTTCCAGCGTATGATACGTTTTGATCAGCGCATAGGCCGTCTTTTCTCCGATTCCGGCAACTCCGGGAATGTTATCGGAGGTATCGCCCATAAGCGCCTTCACATCGATAAATTCCTCCGGTGTGACACCCAGCGTTTCCATCACATCCCTGGCATAATACTCCTCCACGATGGTCTGTCCGCCCCTGGTCTTCGGGATCCGGATCTTCACATGCTCCCCTGCCAGCTGGAGCATATCCCGGTCTCCGGATAAAATGGTCACCTCAAGACCTTCGCTGTCACACCGTCTGGAAAGGGTTCCCAGAATATCATCAGCCTCATAGCCAGCCAGCTCCACTGTGGGGATCTCCATGGCATGAAGCACCTCTTTCATCACCGGAACCTGCTCCAAAAGCTCCTCCGGCATGCCCTTCCGCGTTCCCTTATATGCCTCATAAAGCTTGTGGCGGAAGGTAGGCGCCTTCACATCAAAGGCCACAGCCAGATAGGACGGCTTTTCCTCTTCGATGGCCTTGAACATCATGTTTAAAAAGCCGTAAATGGCATTGGTATGAAGCCCTTCAAAATTGGTCATTCCCGCATGGATCCCGTAAAAGGCCCGGCTTAAAATGCTGTATCCGTCAATCAGTATGATCTTTTCCCGCATATGTCTGTTCCCCTCTGCTCCTTATTTTTCAGTGTCAATCCGATCCGCCCTCAGCAGATCCGGCTTCCACCGTCTGCCTCCGGTTTTCCCCTCTTCCTCCGGTTGTTCCGTCTGCTTCCGGTTTTCCCCTCTTCCTCCGGTTTTCCCGTCAGTCTTTATAGGATCCCCAGATCCGCAAACATCCGAAGCTGCAGCAGCACCGCAGTCACCACGCACCAGAATGCCGTTGTATAAATGGCATAGCGTATGCTCTGAACGAACCGGCGGCGGTGGATCTGATTCTCCGAATGCTCCAGCTCCTCCTCCAGTGCTCCGTCCAGATCGGACAGCTCCTTCACCTCTTCCTCCCGGTCAAGCTGAAGGATGCCCAGATATAAGGTATAATAAATCTTCAGCTCCTCCCGGCATTCCCTGCAGTGCTCCACATGATGGACAAACCGTTCCAAATGCTCCGCCGGCAGACTGCCGTCGATGTAATCGGAAATCTGCGCCTGAACTGCCATGCACTCCGTCATAAATTCCTTCGGATTCTTCCCACTCTGCCGGTTTTGTTCCGCGCAGTATCGTTTCCGCTTTTTTCGTCCCTTCTTCTTCATCCGTTTTGTTCCTCCGGCCGCCGAAAACCAAACTTCCGGCTTTTCCCTCCTGCTGCTTTTCCGTTTCTCTATGCTTCTTCTCCAGACCCAGGCGCCGTATACGCCACTCACAATCTCTCACCATTCTAACTGATTTGAAGCGGGTTTTCAAGTCCCCGGGGGCGCGGCCCGTGATTCCTATCCGGACAGCTTTAAAAGAACGCTGTATATTTCCTTGCCATTTTCCCCTGCTCCGTGTTAGACTTGTTTTGATTCTTCTGATTTTCTTTTCCGGCCGCAGATCCGTCTGCCGGGAGATGTCTCTTCCTGTATCATACAAAAACGCCGGAAAGACCATCTCTGATCTTCCCGGCGTCTGATCGACTGCCGCTGGCCGGACTCGAACCGGCACGGTGTGAACCGCTTGATTTTGAGTCAAGTGCGTCTGCCAATTCCGCCACAGCGGCATCAAAACCGAACATTATTATAACATGAACCGAACATGGATGCAAGGACTTTTCCCGGAAAATCAAAGAATCTAAAGAAGCCTCCAGGATCCTTCTCCCATTGATCTGTCCGGTTCAGAAAGGAAGCATACTTATGAATGAAACCGTTCTCCTCTATAACTTTTCCGGCACGCCCGCCGGTCAGAAACTGAAGCCGATTTTACTGAAGCTGCGCCTCAAGGTACGCATTGTAAAACCGGAGGAATATCTGGAGCCTATCGGACACCTGGCCGGACTGAAAACCGTTCCGGGAAACGAGTCACACTACGACGGAGCACCGCTGCCGGAACCGATGCTGCTTATGAAGGGCTTTTCAGAGCCTCTCCTGGATACGTTTTTAATGGCACTCCGGAAGCAGAAGCTTGTGATTCCGCTGAAAGCCGTTTTAACGGAGCAGAACGCCGCCTGGGATTCCCTGACACTCTATAGCGAGTTAAAGAAAGAGCATGAACTCATGATAAAAAGAGAACATGAACTTATAAAATAGAATGTGCCTTGGCACATTCTCGCGCCGAGCGCGGTCGCTTGCAACAAACTTCCTCATCACGCGAGTGCGCATCGTTGGCACGAAGTGCCTTTTTGTGTACCAGGGAATTCCCACGGAATTTCCTGGTATACAAAAAGCCTGCCGGACTGATCCGACAGGCTTTCTTTTATTCTGAATCCTGCTTGCAGGATCCTTTCTTATTCGATTCTGGTTTTATGTATCTTACTTTGCAGCCTTCTTTGCCTTTGCCTGCTTGCTGAAGGTCTGTGCAGCCTCAACGATCAGGAATACTGCAAGGATTACCATCGCTGCGGCAAAGATCAGCTGGAACCAGTCACCCCACATAGCAGCACCGCCGCCGATCATAACGATCTTCTTCTTTACGGTGATGATCAGGCTGGTGATCGTTGCAGCCAGCATAAATACCATGGGAATATAGAACATCTTGTTGTTCTTTCCGGCATTTCCAAGCCATGCAGCAACTGCCATCAGAGCGATACCTGCAAGGAGCTGGTTTGCAGCACCAAACAGACCCCAGATCTGGCTCAGGCTCAGAGCACCAAGTACACAGCCGATGATTACCATCAGGCCGGTACCTACCAGGGGATGAGCAAGGAACTTTCTTGCGCCCTTGGCATCCTTCCAGGTTGCCTCGCCGTCCTTTAAGAACAGCTCGGAGAACATGAAACGGCTCAGACGGGTACCGGTATCCAGAGACGTCAGAGCGAATACGGAAACTGCCAGTGTTAACAGTGCGTAGATCGTGTTATAGGCACCGGATCCTTCTTTACCGAACATCAGGCCGATACCGCCTGCGAATGCTGCGGAAGGGGAACCAAATTCACCATTATTGTACTTTGCATATACCATACCAACAGCGATCAGAGCCACGATACCGAGCGCAGACTCGATCAGCATGGAACCGTAGCCGATTGCCTTTGCATGCTTCTCGCTGTCAAGCTGCTTGGAAGAGGTACCGGTTGCGATCAGGCTGTGGAAACCGGAACATGCACCGCAGGCTACGGTGATGAACAGAGCCGGGAACAGCGTACCGATCTTGGAATTCCAGCCGGTGAAGGCAGGCATATCAAAGTGTGCGCTTCCGGTGAAGGCAGCGATCGCGATACCGACAACTGCCAGGATCATCATGGCATACAGTAAGAAGCTGGACAGATAGTCACGGGGCTGCAGCATGATCCAGACGGGGATCAGGGAAGCAACGGTGATGTAAACACCGACAAATACGATCCATGCCATACGGTTCATGGCAAGACCTACGTTCATACCGATTGCTACGATCGCAACGATACCGATAATACCGATCACGGTTGCGGGACCGGTCTTTAAGCCTGCACGGTTTGTCAGAAGGCCATAGATGATCGCCAGTACGATAAACAGTACGGAGATCATTGCAGTGGTCTGATTTCCGGTAGGATTGGTTGTGATGCCGAATACGACATCAGCGTCAGAAGCAGTAAAGAACGTACCTGCTACAACGTTTACAAAGGAAGCGATTACCAGGATCAGAACCAGAAGCGCGAAGATGATGAATAACTTCTGAGCTCTCTTGCCCATAGAATCCTTAATGATCTCACCAACCGATTTTCCGTCGTGGCGAATGGAGGCAAATAAGGAACCGAAGTCCTGTAAACCGCCGAAGAAGATGCCACCGATGATACACCAAAGGAAAACAGGTACCCAGCCGAATACAGATGCCTGGATCGGTCCGTTGATCGGGCCTGCACCTGCGATGGAGGAGAAATGGTGTCCCATTAAAACTGCAGGAGGTGCAGCCACATAATCGACGCCATCTTCCATCTCTACTGCGGGGGTTTTTCTCTTAGGGTCAATTCCCCACTGCTTTGCCAGCCATGAACCATAGGCCACATAGCCAATGAACAGCAAAGCAATTGCAACTAGAACAATGATTAACGCTGTCATTTTTCATTCTCCTTTTGTAAAATAGAATTGGATTAAAGTATATTGCTGACGAGTTTCTTAAAACTTCTGCCCTGGCGGTTAAAGGCCATCCGTCCCGTAGAAATCTCGAGTACAGCCAGTTTGTAATGACTCCAGCCCTGAAGACTGTAACGGTAACTTTTATAGTGGTGCAGCTTTTTTACAAGGGCAAGCGCCCCGTCATCGATCTGATCCGCAAGTACAAAAAGAATCACATCGGAGTTCCGGTGGTTTGCATGGGGCCGCACCCGGGAAAGTCCCCGTTCCCACGCCGTTTCATCCAGCTCCCGCAGCCGCTCCTCCGTTAAATGCTCCTCCGTTGCGAAGAACACAAATTCCCTGGAATCAGCCTCGCTCAGCTTTGCGCTTCGTACCAGAAAGTACTGCTCATCGTGGAGACTGAATTCCGCCTCTGCATAAAAGGGCGGATCGACTTCCTCCTGCTTTACATTATAATATCGTTTAAAGGAGCGCAGCAGCTTCTCCGATGCTTCTGTTAACGTCATTTATCTCTTACTCTCCGATTTTTCCTCTGATTTTCCGGCGCCACAGAAGGTGTCTCCGGCATTTTTTCTTTCAGCAGCTCCATTAAAAGCTTTGCCGCTCTGGAACCGGGAAGCGTCACCTGTACGACCTCCGCTTCCTCCGATGCCGCTGTTTTTCTGCAGAGCACAAGGCTCTCTACAGGAAGCTTCCCGCTGGCACAGCACATCTTCGCCGGAACCAGCATGACTCTGCGGAAGAACCGGCTGATCTCAGGATAGCTCATGCAGTAGGTTTTCCGTCCCTTCCGGAAAAAGAGCATGGTCTCTCCGACGCGGACCGCACCGAACTCCCTTGCTTCTTTATATTCCGGCAGAACTGCCGATTTTTCAGTTGTTTCCCCTGTTACCTGATAAAACTTCAACCTGTTTCCTCCTGTTTTAGTTCATGTTCGCTAAAACTATTCTAGTATACCAATATCTTTTTTAACTTTCAACTATATTTTTTCATTATTTTTATTCTTTTTTTATAAATTCTCCGTTAAGACATAAAAAGGCCGCCAGATTTCCCCGTCTTCCGTGACTGGCACGGTGCGAAAACAAAAGCTCCGGATTACAGCAGGTACACAGATCGGTCACGGCCAGATGCTCCTTGCAGATCCCGGCTTCCAGAAGGATCTGCCGGTTCGCCTCCCAGAGATCCAGCTGGAACTTTTCATCTGGCTTCTCCCGAAGCAGCAGACGGTCTGCCTTTTCTCCGAATGCCGCCCGGAATTCCTCTGCCACATCCAGACTCACTTCATAGCAGTCCTGACAGATGCTGGGGCCGATACAAGCCAGCACCTCCTCCGGTCTTGTCCCATAGGCCTCCTTCATGACCCGCAGCGTCTCCGCCCCCATCCTTCCGACGGTTCCTCTCCAGCCGGAATGGGACAGACCAATGGCCTTATGAACCGGATCCACAAAATACAGCGGTACACAATCCGCGTAAAAGGTCACCAGCGGAAGCTCCGGAACATTAGTCACCAGACCGTCCACATCGGTATACGGAAGGGGCCGTACAATTCCATCTCCGGCATCCTCCTCCGTCACCACCCGGACATTGGTGGTATGGGTCTGACGGGACAGTACCATCCGCTCCACCGGAAGCTCCAGGGCTTCTCCGATCCTCCGGTAGTTCTCCCGTACATGCGCCTCATCATCCCCTCTGGAAAAGCCCAGATTCATAGATGCACAGTCTCCGGTGCTGACGCCGCCTAACCTGGTGGAAAAGCCGTGACGCACCAGCTTGCAGCTCTCCAGAAGATCAAAGCTTAAATACAAAACACCTGCACGCTCCTTCATGGAAAGAGTCTTTTTCCGCCCCGGTTTCCTGTTCAGACTTCCCTTCAGCTGGTTCATATCGCTTCTCCTTTCGCATCCTTCTCTTATCGGTATTCCCCTGTCTGCATGTTTCTTTTTGTAACGCTTCTGTTTAAAATCCGTCTCCGAACGCATTCTCGATCACCCGGATCTGCTCTCCCTCAATGGCTGCCACATCAAACCGCATGCTCCAGTCGGGACTGTAGCCATGGAGAGCGAGATATACCCCTGCCGCCTCCATGATCCGTCTCTGCTTCCGTCTGTCTACGGCCTCCTCCGGTGCGCCGCTGTTCCGGTTTTTCCGGTATTTGACTTCGACAAACACCAGATATCCCCGATGGCGGGCAACAAGATCGATCTCCCCTTTCCTTGTCCGGAAATTCCGTTCCAGAATTTCATAGCCCCGCTGTTCCAGCCAGGCCGCCGCCAGTTCCTCATATCCGGTTCCTGTTTTTCTCCGATTCAAATACCTGCTCCTTTCCTCCCGGCCGGCAGATTCGTTTCCTTCCAAACTACAGATTTTTCAAAAAGCTTCTTCTGTGGATCGGTGTCATGCCGTACTTCCGGATTGCCGCCATGTGCTCCGCAGAGCCGTAGCCCTTATGTCCGGCAAACCCGTACTCCGGATACAGCCGGTCATATTCCCGCATAAGCCGGTCCCTGGTAACCTTGGCGATGATGCTGGCCGCCGCGATGGAAAGGCTCCTGGCATCGCCCCTGATGATCGGAACCTGCTTTGCCGGAACCGGAAGTTCCGGGATCGTCACTGCATCGTTCAAACAGACCTGAGGCTCCGGAGAAAGCCTGGAGACAGCTTCCCGCATGGCCTCATAGGTTGCCTGGAGAATATTGATCTCATCGATCCGTCCGGGGGACACCAGTCCCACACCGACGCTGACTGCTGTTTCCATGATCTCGTCATAAAGCTCTTCCCGCTTCTTTTCCGACAGCTTTTTGGAATCGTTTACATATAAAAGCTTACAGTCCTTCGGCAGGATCACCGCCGCCGCCGATACCGGTCCTGCCAGCGGCCCGCGTCCGGCCTCATCGATCCCGCAGATCACGCCCAGCGCTTCATAGCTCCGCTCATACGCCTGCATCTCATAAATCCTCGCATACTCCGCTTCCAGGGCTTTCTGCCTCTTCTCAAAGGCCTCTACGGCTTTTCGAACGCCCGCCCGGCTGTCTTTACGGTAAAAATCAAGCAATGCGGGAAGTTCCGCATTGCCTGCCTGTTCCAGTGCCTGTTTAATCTCCTGTATGGTCACCTGTTTATCCTTCTTTCGTTTTTCAGTGCCGCTTTCTCCGGTTACACCACCGGGGCGGCTTATTCTTACTCCCGGTGATTGATCAATCCGATCTTGTTTAACGGCCAGATCCGAAGCCATGCTTTTCCGATGATCTGGCTGCGGGTCACATTTCCCACCGCCGGATCACGGCTGTCCGAGCTGTCGTTGCGGTTATCTCCCAGGACAAAGTATTCATCCTCGCCAAGGGTAATGGGCTCCGATGCCCGCTTGGCATCCTGGATCGGCTCGTAACCATAATTTTCTTCCAGAATCTCTCCGTTGATGTAAATCTTGCTGTCAACGATCTGGACCGTCTCGCCGGGAAGGCCGATCACCCGTTTGATATAAAAGGTATTCTTCCTATGGGTATAACGGAACACTACAATATCAAACCGCTCCGGCTCATGAAACCGGTAGCTGAGCTTTTCCAAAATCAGGTTGTCTCCGTTTTCCAGGGTATCATACATGGAATTTCCTGAAACCTTCGTCCGCTGTCCCACAAAGGTAATGATCAGAAAGGTAATCCCGAAGACCAGCGCCGCATAAGCCAGAAAGCTTAACACCTCCTGCAGCCTGCTGGGCTCTGGCACCTCATCCGGCATTTCTTCCAGCATCCGGAGCGTCTCCTGGATCTCTCTGTCTTCCTCGTAATCGTTCTCTCTTTTTTTCATGTTTAATCGTCCTGTTCCGGAAGCTCCAGGGTGATCCGCCCCAGTCTTCCGCCTCTGAAATCATCGATCAAAAGCTTTGCCGCCCGGCTGTAATCCGGTTCTCCGCCCTTCAGGATACAATTTCTCGCCCTAGCAATTTCCATAAGAGCTTCCGCCTCACTGCCTGCAAGGACCACTTCCCCGTACCGTTCCGAAAGTGCCTCCGGATATGCCGCCCGCAGCCGCTTTAAAAGCTCCACTGCCAGCTCGTCACTGTTTAAAATATCATCCTTTACGGAACCGAGAAGCGCCAGCCGGATTCCCACCTGCGGATCCTCGAACTTGGGCCAGAGGATTCCAGGTGTATCCAGAAGCTCCACCTCTTTATTTAGCCGGATCCACTGATTTCCGCGGGTCACACCTGGTTTATTTCCGGTCTTTGCACATGCCCGGCCTGCATAGGAATTGATAAACGTGGACTTTCCCACATTGGGGATCCCCACCACCATAGCCCGGACCGGACGGTTCTTGATTCCCCGCCGCCTGTCCCGCTCGATTTTTTCTTTGCACGCAGTCATGACTGCCGCCTGAATCGGCTTCAGATCCGCCTTTCTTCTGGCATCGATCCGTACCACCGTATAACCCTTTTTCTCGAAATAGCCGGTCCATGCCTGATTGGCCGCCGGATCAGCCAGATCTGCCTTATTTAAAAG
>CAKRJM010000042.1 GCA_934351765.1 uncultured Lachnospiraceae bacterium
AACAGAAATCGACCTGCTGGCAATCAGCCGGGACGAAAAAAAATATCTGGTCGGAGAATGTAAATTTAAAGGAAGTCCGTTTTCCTATTCCGAATATCGAAATACCATGGCAAAGCTGATGCCCCTGAAAGAACAGGCAGAGTTCTATTATGCACTGTTTTCCGAGAGCGGGTTTGATGAAAAAATCCTGGAAGAAGCGAAAGAAAATCAGACACAGTGTTACGGACTGGAAGAGATCGTAAATGATAAAGAGCGGAGATAGGATCGCGTTTTCCTGGAGCTTTTAATCAGCCGGAAAAGTAAATATTGATTGACAAACCTCCTCCATGGTGCTAGTATCATAATATCAAAACGATATCACCTATCTGGTGATCGGGCGCGGAAAGGCGCAGATTGGAGGATACGATGAAGATTGACAGTTCAAAGGAAAAGGAGATCCGGCCGTTTAACGGAATGGCGGCGTTATTTCTGGCACTGCTGTTTATCATCGGAGGGACTGCGGCGGCGGTTCTCAGTGCGGTGTTTTTAAATGAGACCGCGTTCGGGATCGGTCTGGCGGCAGGAATTCTGCTGGTGATCGCCGGCGGTATCATGCTTCCGGGGCTTCGGGCTGTGGCGCCGAAGGAAGCGCTGGTTTTAGTGCTGTTCGGAAATTATTACGGAACGATCCGGAAAGAAGGGTTTTATTTTGTGAATCCCTTCTGTACGGCGGTGAATCCTACCGTGAAGGGGCTGCAGGCGTCTACGGCGGGGAGTGGTCTTTCCGTAAGCGGAGGCGGAAGCCGCAAGGTGTCCTTAAAGACCATGACACTGAACAATGAAAAGCAGAAGGTCAATGACCAGCTGGGGAATCCGGTGATCATCGGGGCGGTGGTGATCTGGCGGGTGGTGGATCCCACGAAGGCCGTGTTCCAGGTGAACAATTACAAGACCTTTTTGTCGATCCAGTGCGATTCGGTGATCCGAAATGTGGCGAGACTGTATCCTTATGATGCCGGAGACGAGGAAAACGGCGGAGATACCGACGAAAAGACCCTGCGCGGAAGCACAAGAGAGGTAGCGGAAAAAATGCGGGCAGAGCTTCAGGCAAGAGTGGCGGAGGCCGGGCTTGAGGTAAGCGATGTGCAGATCACCCATCTGTCTTATGCTCCGGAGATCGCATCGGCCATGCTCCAGCGGCAGCAGGCGGTTGCCATCATCGCGGCGCGGCAGAAGATCGTGGAGGGCGCAGTCGGCATGGTAGAGATGGCACTGGACAAGCTCAGTGAGCAGGCGGTCGTGGAGCTGGATGAAGAACGGAAGGCAGCCATGGTAAGCAATCTGCTGGTGGTGCTCTGCGGAAATAAAGAGGCGCAGCCCATTGTCAACAGCGGAAGCATTTATTAAGAAGGAGAAACAGAATGATCGAATTATCTCATGTGACAAAGGTTTATGGGGGAATGCATACGGCGGTGAACAACTGCTCCTTCCAGGTGGAAGACGGAAAGATCACCGGCTTTATCGGACCAAACGGCGCCGGAAAGACCACGACGTTAAAAATGATCACGGGGATTCTGGAGCCGACGGAGGGCCAGATTCTTCTGGATGGAACGGATATTCAGATAAATCCGCTGGAGGCAAAGAAAAAAATCGGATTTGTGTCTGATAATCCGGACAATTTCCTGCGCCTGAAGGGACTGGAATATCTGAATTTCATGGCGGATATTTATGATGTGCCCCAGGCGGGACGGATGGAAAAGATCCAGGCCATGGCAAAACGGTTTGAGATTGAGGATGTTCTGGGGGATAAGATTTTAAGCTATTCCCATGGTATGCGCCAGAAGGTGATGGTCATGGGGGCGCTGATCCATGATCCGTCTCTGTGGATCCTTGACGAGCCCATGACAGGACTGGATCCAAGGGCGGCCTTCGAGCTGAAGGAGATGATGCGGGAGCATGCACAGAGCGGCCATGCGGTGCTGTTTTCCACCCATGTGCTGGAGGTAGCAGAGAAGCTCTGCGACCAGGTCGTGATCATCAATAAGGGACAGATCGTATTCCAGGGTACGCTGGACCAGCTTCGCGCAGATTATCCGGAGGAGGAAAGCCTGGAGGATATCTTCCTGGCGGTGACCGAGCATGCGTAAATATCTGATCTTAACAGGAAAGCTTTTAAAGACCGGCCTGGACGGCATGGAAGCTTCCGGAAAAAGAAAAAAACAGAAAAACGGAAAAATAAGAACGGGAAAGCTGGGACAGAGTGCCGTCTGGCTGATCCTGCTGGTATGTCTGCTTCCCCTGATGGGAATGATCTTCCGGCTGGGCGGTTCGGCATACCGTATGCTGGAGCCTCTGGGACAGACCGGGGCAGCCATCGAGATGATCTTTTTTGCCAGTGCGATTCTGGACCTGGTGCTGGCATTTCCCATGGTGCTTTCGGTATTTTATATGAGCAATGACCTGGAGCAGCTCTTATATCTGCCGCTTCGTCCCTGGCAGATCGTCGGAGCAAAGTTTACGGTATCGCTTCTTTATACCTGTGTAAGCTCTCTGTATCTGCTGGCACCGTTTCTTTTGGGCTATGGAATCCGGGCCGGGGCAGGAATTCTGTTCTGGATCTTTGCGGTACTGTCGATTTTCCTGGTGCCGGTGCTGTCGCTTGTTTACAGCAGTATTATTTCCCTGGTGCTTATGCGGGTATTCAAGAAAGCGAAAAATAAGGATTTCCTTTCGGTATTAAGCGTTGCGGTCACGTTGATCCTGGCGGTGGGAATCAGCATGATGAGCTCCAGCATGGGGGATCTGGAGGGAGAAGCTGTGATCCCGCTTCTGATGAAGGGGCATGATTCCCTGGTAGGCATGATGAGCGGAATCTTCCCGCAGCTTACGTTTTTGACGAAAGCCATGACAGGTCCTTCGGTACTGTCCTTTCTGATCTTTCTTCTTATTACGGCGGCCGGCGTGGCGGTATTCGGCCTGATTGCCGGAAAGCTTTATTTTGCCGGAGCCATGGGCATGCAGGAAACCAGTGCAAAGCGCCGGAAGGTGACATCGGCGGAGGCAAAGACATTAAGCCGGAAAAGAAGTGTCCTGTCGGCATGCACGAGACAGGAGGTCCGTGAGCTGGTGCGGACGCCCAGCTATTTTATGAACTGCGTCCTGATGGCCTTTCTCTGGCCTGTGATTTTTATCGTAGTGCTTGCGTTTCAGATGGTTCGGAACGGAGAAAGCTTTGGAGAGCTTTTGTCAATGCTGGATCTTGGCAGAGGAGGCGCATCGGCCATTGCCTTGTTTGTCCTGTTCTGTCTGTCTCTGATGTCAGGAATGTTCTGCTATGTGGCCGGAACAGCAATCTCCCGTGAGGGAAAGAGCTTCTATTTCATGAAAGTGATCCCGGTTCCGGTACGGACGCAGTTAAAGGCGAAGCTGTTATCGGCTATGATATTCAGTACGGCCGGCTCCACCGGCTTCAGTCTGATCCTTGGCATCATCTTTGCCGCTGTATTCGGGCTTCCCGTCTGGATGCTTCCGGTGCTTCTGGCAGCCGGGCTCGCAGTCAATGTGATCGAAAACTGTCTTCAGCTGTTTATTGATCTGCTGCGGCCGAAGCTTTCCTGGGAGAATGAGCAGCAGGCAGTAAAGCAGAACATGACACTGATGCTTGGCATGTTCTTATGTATGGCGGTCGGTATCGGCCTCGGTTTCCTGATCTTTAAGCTGTATGGAGCATGTAAGCTGTCACTGCCGGTTTACAGCCTTATAGTGACGGCAGTTCTGGCAGCGCTGGCAGCACTGATCTATCGTGGCGTCATGGCCTATGGCGTGCGCCGGGTCGGGCAGATAGAAGTTTAGCAGGCAAAAGGGCGGTGGGACAATGGCTGATACAAAGAAAGAAAAAGAGAAAAGCAAAAAGCAGGTGCTTCTCCGCCTGAATCCCGCGCTGTGGAATGACCTGGCACAGTGGGCGGAGGATGATTTCCGGTCTATCAATGGCCAGATCGAATATCTGCTCACTGAGGCGGTGAAGAAACGGAAAAAGGGGACAAAAAAGGAGGAAGAGTGATGGGTAGAATGGGGAAACGGATTGCAAACTTCCTGGTTCATCTGGGTACCTGGCTGCCGGTCCTGCTTCTGATCATCTTCTGGAAACAAATACCGAGCCAGATCCCGGTGCATTATGATGCCGCCGGTGAGGTCACAAGGTGGGGCGGAAAGGGCAGCATCATCATGCTGGTCATATTTCAGTTTATGATCTACGGAACTCATCTGATCGGTATGCGGGTGGTCCGTTATATGTCTCCGCCGGAGAAGCAATACTCCAGAAAGCTGGCTCCCTATGTAACGGAGGAGGATCAGGAGTACGGGATCATGCTCACAGAGGCTTATCTGGCCTGGACAGATGCCCTGGTGATCCTTCTGTTCGATGAGATCATCTGGAGCAGTGCGGCGGTTCAGGCAAGCCTCGGAAACCTTCTTTTTTATGGAGATCTGGTGCTTCTGGCGGTGGTCTTTGTCATGTACATGGTTTTGATCTCCAGAAGGAAAAAGCAGATTCGTCTGCGGGCGGAAGAAAAAAACGGACAGGAAATAGATGATTATGAGGACCGGGAGGAGAGGACCATCGGAGATGTAGACGATCAGTCCGGCGGCCTTTCGGATGAAGATTATGAGGATCGGGAAGAACCGACCATGGGAGATGTCGGGCGGGTAAGCAGTGAGAAAGAGGATGATATGTAACGAAGCCGGTCCGCGATGAATTTGATATGGATTGTGAAGAACCCCGGGAAGTATCTTGACTTTCCGGGTCCTTCTTTCTATAATGGTTAGCGAATACTAATTAGCGTAGACTAATCGAGAACAATAATCAATCACAACCGGTATAAACAGGACCGGAAGAAAAACAGGAGGAAGGATATGTTTCTGGAAATCAGCCATGTGAAGAAAAGCTTCGGACAGGGAGACAGTCGGACCGAGGTATTAAAGGGCGTGGATCTGAGCCTCGATAAGGGGGAAATCTGTGTGCTCCTTGGTCCCTCCGGCTCCGGAAAATCAACGTTGTTAAATATCATCGGCGGTATTGACAGTGCGGATGGCGGAACGATCTCTATCGGCGGAGAAAAGACCGAAGAGATGAATGAAAAGAAACTGACGATGTATCGGAGAAAGCATCTGGGCTATGTGTTTCAGATGTATAATCTGATCCCCAACTTAAATGTACGGGAAAATATCGAGGTCGGGGCGTATTTAAGTGACCATCCGCTGGAGGTGGACGGCCTGTTAAAGACACTGGGGCTGTACGAGCACCGTCATAAGCTGCCCAGCCAGCTTTCCGGCGGACAGCAGCAGCGGACGGCCATCGGCCGTGCTATCGTGAAGAATCCGGATCTTTTACTCTGCGACGAGCCCACTGGCGCGCTGGATTATAACACCTCAAAGGAAATCCTTCAGCTCATTGAGCGGGTCAATAAAAGGTACGGGAATACGATCCTCATTGTAACTCACAACGATGCGATCCGGAATATGGCGGACCGTGTGGTAAAGCTGCGGGACGGCATGGTGCGGAGCAACTGCCTCAATGAAGCGAAGCTGCCGGCGGCGCAGTTAGAGTGGTAGGAGGTCATCATGAAAAATCCATTGAATAAGCGGTTTCTCCGGGAACTCCGCGGAGAATTCGGAAAATATCTGGTGATCTTTATTCTTATGACCGCAACCATCGGCTTTGTTTCCGGATTTCTGGTTGCAGACAACAGTATGATCAAGGCTTATAATGAAAGCTTTGAGAAATACCATGTGGAGAACGGGAACTTCCGGACGGCCCAAGAGCTTACCGGGGAGCAGAAAGCTGCCATCGAGGCGGAAGATGTCACATTGTATGAAAATTTTTATGTAGAAGAAGAGGTGGACAACGGGAGCACACTGCGGATCTATCAGAACCGTGAGGAGGTGGATCTTGTCTGCCTGATGAAAGGAGAGCTTCCGGGATCGGACAACGAGATTGCCATTGACCGGATGTATGCGGACAATAACGGATTTTCCGTGGGTGATACCATAGAGGCCGGCGGAAGGAGGCTGACCATTACCGGTCTGGTGGCTCTTCCCGATTACAGCTGTCTGTTTTCCGACAACAGCGATACCATGTTTGATGCGGTAAAATTCGGGGTTGCCATTATGACACCGGAGGGCTTTGCGTCCTTTGGAGACATCCATCTTTCCTATAATTATTCCTGGCTGTATAAAAATGCACCCGGGGATGACATAGAAGAAAAGGAGATGTCGGATGACCTGATGAAGGTGATCGCCGGAACGGCTGTGCTGGAAAACTATGTGCCGCGGTATCTGAATCAGGCCATTAACTTCACCGGTGAGGACATGGGCGGCGACCGCGCCATGATCACAACGCTGCTGTATGTGGTTATTGTCATCATGGCCTTTGTATTCGGTGTTACCACCAGCAATACCATCGCCAGGGAAGCAGCGGTGATCGGAACACTCCGTGCTTCCGGCTATAAAAAGGGAGAGCTGGTGCGTCATTATATGATCATGCCGGCCCTTGTCACGGTGATCGGGGCTGTAATCGGAAATATCTTAGGCTATACCTGTCTGAAGGATGTCTGCGCGGGTATGTATTACGGAAGCTACAGCCTGACAACCTATAAAACGGTATGGAATGCCGATGCGTTTATCATGACCACCGTAGTTCCTCTGGTTCTGATGCTCCTGATCAATTTCCTGGTGCTGGTAAAGAAGCTTTCCCTCTCTCCGCTCCAGTTTCTGCGGAGGGAGCTGCGGAAAAAAAGTAAGAAAAAGGCATTTCCGCTCAATGAAAAGCTTCCGTTTCTGGGACGGTTCCGTCTCCGGGTGATTTTCCAGAATATGAGCAGCTATGCGCTGCTGTTCATCGGAATCCTGTTCGCAAACCTGCTTCTGTTGTTCGGCCTGCTTCTTCCGGCGGTACTGAAGGATTTTCAGAATTCCATCACGGACCATATGATCTGTGAATATCAGTATCTGCTGAAGACACCGATGGAGACGGAGAATGATCAGGCGGAGAAGTTTGCTGCCGTGTCGCTGGAAACACTGGAGGGAACTTATAAAAGTGAGGATATTTCCATTTTCGGAGTGGAGGATGACAGTGCTTATCTGGCCCTGGATTTTTCCGGCGGCCATGTTTATGTAAGCGATGGGTATGCGGAAAAATTTAAGGTCAGACCGGGTGATAGTATTACGTTGAAGGAACGGTATGGGGACAGGGAGTATGAGTTTACGGTAGATGGAACGTATGATTATCCGGGCGCCCTGTCGGTATTCATGAGCAGAGAAACATTTTGCGATACCTTTGATCGTGATGCGGACTATTTCAACGGTTATTTCTCCAATGAAAAGCTGACCGATCTGGACGAGAAATATGTGGCGGCTGTGATTGACGAGGAGGCTCTTACAAAGCTGTCCCGCCAGCTTGATGTTTCCATGGGTCAGATGATGTATCTGGTTGACGGATTTGCAATCATGATTTATGTGGTGCTTCTGTATCTTCTTTCCAAGATCGTTATCGAGAAGAATGCCCAGTCTATTTCCATGGTGAAGATCCTGGGCTATACCGGAGGGGAGATCAGCCGTCTGTATCTTGTCTCCACGGCAGTGGTAGTTGTGCTGTCGCTGCTCATCAGCCTGCCCATTGAGTCGGCTGTGATGCGGTGGCTGTTTGAAAATTACATGATGCAGAGCATATCCGGCTGGCTGCCCTACACGGTGTCACCGGTGATCTTTGTGAAGATGATGGTCATCGGTCTGGTGACCTATGCAGCTGTGGCGGCGCTGGAATACCGGAAGATCCGGAAGGTACCGCTGGACGAAGCATTAAAGAATGCGGAATAAAGGAAGAACGTCGGAAAGCGTGCGATGGGATCCTTACCGAAGAAGGAAGAGCGGAGGCTGATATACAGCCTCCGCTCTTCCTTCTTCGGTGAGGATCATAAAAATTATCGAGGGAACAGATATGTGTGAATCATATCTTATTTTCTGCTCTTATAAACAGCCCATCGGTCGCATAAGGCCTGAAGGTCGGAAAGACGGTCATCAGGAATTAAAGGCAAACGATGCTGGATGGACGTTTCATAAAAGGTTCTTGAAGCAGGATCGATGAAAAGTTCATAAACAGGCAGATCAAAAAAGTTTGCTATATCAATAATTGCATCAAGAGACGGAATGAATTTACCATCAA
This sequence comes from uncultured Lachnospiraceae bacterium, assembly GCA_934351765.1. Lineage (GTDB taxonomy): Bacteria > Bacillota > Clostridia > Lachnospirales > Lachnospiraceae > Lientehia. The sequence goes on from CAKRJM010000042.1 coordinate 8,201, forward strand.
GAAATTTTTGAATATAGCTTTCATCAAGTTCAATAGCAACACTCAGGTTACGCATAGAAGTATGATTTCGTTCATCATTTACTAAACGGGTAATGTTATCCCGAAGGATTGTAAGTGCGTTATCATTGGTGTAATTAGAATTCATAAAAATCTCCTTTTCTTATAGTCATTATATAGAATTATGAAAACCACAATATGATTAATAATCAATAAAATGTCAATAATATGGATTGAAATTCTATAAAATTCAAAAATAGAAAAAACAACTTGTCAAACGTCTAATAATCTAGTAGACTAAGCATATAAAGAGATGAATGGAGCGAGAATAATGGAAAGTCAGTACAGAGAAGAAGAAAAGGATTTAAGTGCCTGTGAAACGCTTATTATGAAAGCTATCTGGGATAAGGGAGAGGATATTTCGATACAGGAGCTTCTGGAAACATTAAAGGTCAAATATGGAAAGGATTACAAAAGAACAACACTTGTGACCTTTATTCTGAATCTCGCAGCAAAAGGATTTGCCCGACAGTACCGGAATGGAAAATATGCGTATGTTCATGCCATCAAAAGTGAAGAAGAGTACAGAGAAAAGCTTCTTACAGAGCAGATGGATTTCTGGTATGAGGGTGATTCTTCGGAACTGGTGTCGGCATTATGTAAAACAGGAAAAATGACGAAACAGGATATTGAAAAAATCAGAGGATTGTTGGATGAGTTGGACGATTAAGCTGGTGGCGGGCTTTTTGATGACATCATTGACCGGAAGTATTATTTATCTTGTCTGGCATGCAGTTGGACAGAGACTGGAAGCGGCGGGATATCTGAATATTCTTTATCGGCTGATGAAGGTTATTATCATATTTTTTATGGTTCCGTGTCTGTTCTGGCTGATGGATTATCAGGAACAGAACTATGCATTTTATGGCGGAAGCCTGTTTTTGCAGACAAAGGCTTTAATGATCGGAAATCTGCTTCTGATTGTTTTATGGGGATTTATGGCAGGGCGAAGACTGCTTAAGCAGATAAAAGAAATCCGGGCGATCCGGAAGGCGCTGAGAAAACGAATCCCATGTGAAGCAGGAAAAAAAGCTGTTTTCGAGCAGATATGCGATGATATGAAAATTCGCCGGGGGAGAGTTTCGCTTTGGCAGTCTTATGAGATAAAGGTTCCGATCATATGGGGAATAATCCGGCCGATGATTGTTCTTCCGGTGGAAAAATATTCGGAAATCGAGCTGAGAGTGATTTTTACACATGAATTGGTCCATTATTGGCATCATGATGTGATCTGGAAGCGGCTGGCGGCATTCCTGGCGGCGCTGCATTGTTTCAATCCGGTGCTTTCAAAGCTGAAAGAGGAGTTTGGAAAATGGAGTGAGTATGCCTGCGATTACACAGCCGGAGAAATTACAGGCGGATATAAAGCCTATTTTGCAGCAATCATGGGAATCCGCGGAAGCAGTGAAACATCTTATTATGCAGCGTCACTGAAGGAACGGGAGGATGAATTAGTGGAAAGGGTGAGGAAAATGAACAGACAGAAACAGATTAAAAAAAGATCCTTATGGAAAGCAATGGGAATCTGTGCAGCGATGGTATGCTCCAGTTCATTAACGTTGTTTGCGGCATCACAGGGAATTGCAAAAACATATGAGGTGTTATATGACGCTACGGATGTGGCCTTCGAGGAACCGGCGGATCCGGAGCTGATTGAGTATACGGAATACGGAGAAACACCAGGGATTACAGAAGAACTGGGAGAAAGCGAATATGGAACAAGAAGTATTCGGACAATGAGCTGGACAGTTCCGAATAATGTAAGAAAAACATCAACAGAATTTTATGTAGAATCAGGAAAGAGTATTGTGGTAACTGTTGATGTTGTGCCAGTAGATAGAACGGTTAGTGTTGGAATTATTGAACCAGATGGGACGAGACGGTACGTCAATGGAAAAGATCATATTGATCATGTATATGAACTTACACAATCTGGGAAATATAGAGTTTATGTGGAAAATAAGAGCGGGGTATCAGTAACAGTAGACGGAGTATATAAAGACAAATAGATATATGAAGGGGCTTATGTCCCTTTATATAATAAATGAAACGACTAAAAAACTAGTTAAAGAATATTATTCCAAAATGGAATGATATAGAATACCCGAATGCGAGTTAGTGGGAAGCAAAGGAGGAAAGACTATGGGGAAAACAAAAAAGAGAGTAAGTGTATTGGTATTAGTGGCAGCTGCGTTGATGATGTTTTCTGTGGCGGCACTGGCAGACACGATACATCAGTTTTCGTATACGTATAACGGCCAGACATTAAATTCCAGTGCAGTAACAAAATCCAATAATAACACAGAGGCAAAGGCGACCAGTCTTGCAAAAGGGAATGGTATTACCAGTAACGTATTCAGTAATGGCGGAACCATTGCTGCATATTCTGTGCTGAGTGCAGGAAGCGGCGGAAACAGTGGAAGAATGACCTTTACAGCAAATGGACAGATCAAATACGGAAGCTATTCTTCTCCGAAGAACGGAAGTAAGTATGTTCTTCAGACTACGATTTCCGGATGTAATTTCACGGCGAGAGCGATGTATCAGTCCTTTAGCTGGCTCCCGTAAGTCAATGAATGGAAGAAGTGTTAAAATTTAAAGATCATGAGAAAGCGCCTTACTCGCGGGCGCTTTCCTGTGATATTATAAAGAGACAGGAGGTGTGCCATGAAAAAAGGAATCGGTATGTTTCTGGCGTTTATGGTTATGTGTATGGGATTAGCCGGATGTAAAGGAAGCAGTCGGACAGAAAGCCAGGCGGGTAGTGAATTTAAAAACGGAGAGCGGATTACGAAGAAGCTGACAGACCAGGTTACACTTGATGCCGAAATAGAACTTCCGGAGAACTGGGACGGAACGGTGGAAACCTGTAAGGTGAAGAGTGATTTTTATGATGGGGAAGAACAGGCACCGCAGATGTTTCCGGATATTCCGAAGGAGGACTGGCAGACTTATGATGACCGGGATATTGGCGGGAAAACTGCTGCAGTATATTCCGGGAAAATTCGGATCGAAGAAGATCAGGAGCAGCAGCCAGGTTTCATTTATGTTGGTATGAGTGTTTCTGTTTTTACAGAACGCGGACAGGCTATGGCGACTTTGCCGAGTCATGTGATATCCGATTCGTTTGTTCCGGATGAAAGCACCAGACAGGAGTTTTCTTTTTCCACGGTGGAGGCTGCAGCGGAAAAAGCACATCAGTATCTCATGGAGAAAACAGGAGCGGAAGAATTTCGGTTTTTAACATTCTATTCTGTTACGGATGAAGAATTAAACGAAAGGCAGAAAGAGTTGGACGAAGCAATGGGTTCGGATGGAAATGATTATCAGTGGACGCAGAAAGACTGCTTTTATGATCTGAGGTTTGAACAGCTTGTAAATGGGCTTCCGCTGGTAAGTGATCCCCCGGGGCGAAAGGATAATCTTTATGTACCGAGCGGGAAAGCAAATGTGATATATTCCGAAAATGGGATTGAATATGTTTCAGGCGGGTGCGGCTATCAGGTTTTGAGCCAAAAGGCAGAAAAAATGGCATCTATGGATCAGATCAGTACGGCACTGGAAAGAAAGTTTAAGATGATGACAGGAGTGGAAATCACAATCAGTGAAATGCGGCTGGTATACTATCCGTTTCCAACGTCCGCCAATGAACTGGATTATGAGTATGAGCTGATTCCGGCCTGGTGCTTTTCGTTTGAAGACATCGGGACACAGCAGGTTTATATCAATGCGCTGACCGGAGTGGAAATTTCTACCTGAGAGGGGTGATATGGATGGCATTTGGAGGGGTATTAAAAGCTGATATGCGGAGAATGCTTCGAGGCCGGAACATCTATGTTACGTTGGCGGGAACCATGCTGATCACCCTGGTAGGAATGGTTCCGGAAATCTGGGCGTACAGAGCGGAGGTTTCCGTTTTTTATCTGGCATATCAGCATACGTTGTCAAATCAGTTTTTTCTTCTGATGACAATGCTGGCGGTGTTTCCGTTTGGATTAAGTTATCGGGAGGATGAAAAACATCATTATGATTACTGTATGTACAGTCGCACCGGAGTGATGGGATATTGCTGGTCGCATATGATAACAGCTGTCGCAGGAACATTTCTGGCGGTATTGACAGGATATCTGCTCAGCTATGGCGTTCTGGGGTTCTTTTTCCCGCTGCTTCGGGAAGCGGAGCGTCATGCGCTGGAATTAAGTGATAAAGATGTATATACGTGTGTGATTCTTTCGAAAATGCCGGTGTTCTATTTTGTTTGTACGGCAGCGACAGAGGCGGCAGGACATGCGTTTCTGGCCGGAACTGTATTGTTTTTGTCGGTGTACATAAAGAATTCCTTTTTACTGCTCAGCATACCGGCGATTTTCTATTATGGCAGCAATGTACTGGGGAATGTACTGGAATTACCTGGAATTTTCAACTGGTATTATGTATTGGAAAATGGCGGCTGGCTGGCAGGAAAGATCAGTGATATCCGCCTTTTAATGCCGTGTATCGTGTTGTATTTTGGAAGCCTGATCTGTCTGGAGGGAGTCCTTTTTGTACGGGCGGTGGAAAGGAGGCGGACAAATGGGTAACATGCGGGCCGGAAAACGGATCTGCCAGAGTACTTTGAAACGGATATTGGGAAATGTAAGATTTTATCT
>CAKRJM010000043.1 GCA_934351765.1 uncultured Lachnospiraceae bacterium
CTCGTTCTTCGATATCCTGATAGTCTTCAAAATTATATTTGTAGTAGCGATAGTTCGCCTTCATATGGTCACTGTATAATACCATCTCATCCGGCTGCATTTTCACCGGAATTTGACTCCGAAACGCCTGCTTCGATGCTGTCCGGCATAGGCTCACCCGCATCGATCAGAGGCAGATACCAGTCACTGTAGCGATAAGGCCAGCCGCTCTCATCCATATCATCCCAGTAGAGTCCCCACGGACGCAGATAGATTTCATAATGAAATCCATCATCACCATTTTCATAATCTCCGTCGATACAGATCAGGTTCTCATAATCCAGCAGGCCCGGGTCAACGATCCAGTCCGCATGTTCGATCGCCACATCCGTAAACCAGCCGTCCTCTGACATCACAGTGCCATACTCACCGGTTCCGGCCTCATTCAGGCTGACAGATACCGCAGCCATGGGGTTTGCCCTGGTATAATCCTCGTCCCAGATCGTAAGCGTTCCCGTATAGTCCGTGTCGATGTCGATCACGCCACACACATCCCACCACTGGCCTTCCATACCCTCTGTTTCATAATAACCTGTACAGCCGGTCATTTTCCACCAGCCGTACCATTCGCCGTTCCACCAGCTGAGCAGCTCGTCATCGGTATCGTCAGGCGATGTGGTCTCCAAATCTGTATTGGCTGCCTTTTCCCGGCTGAGTGTGGACGGCTCAATGGTGATCGTACCGTTTTTCTTGCCAAGCATCTGCTCAAAGGTCGCCTTGACCGTACTGGTCGTATCGGCCAGAACAAAGGCTGTCTGCACCTCAAGCGTTGCACCCGGTTCAATTTCCTTAAACTGACTATTTGTTACAACATCAAAGGTTTCATAATCGGTAATAACTGATGTGACTTCCAGTTCTACGCCGTTCTGCATAACTGTTTCGCTGACGCTCCACAGATAGGAGGCATTTTCCTTACTGTTGTTTGTGAAGTCCAGTGTCAGAACGATCGCGTCCTTTCCTGATGAATCTTCCATGATGCATGCGCCCTTGTAGCGCAGCTCATAATCTCCAAGCTTGATTACATTTGGATCTGCCGCCGTCTTATCCTTGCCGCAGGCCGTGAGACCGAATAACATCAGCACCACAAGAAGCAGGCAGAAACGTTTTGTCTTCGTCTGTTTCATAATTTCCTCCTAACATAATTCCATGATATACCAATCGACAAACCTGCCGATATCGTAACGGTAAACGTCAAAACCGCCAGGGAAAAGGCAGAACAGATACCTGTCATCCAATCCCAATCCCCTGGCGGTAACGCTCGCGCGACATGATCCTCAGCTTCCTCGCCGTTCAAGCTCTTTTTCACGGTATCATGCAGCCTCCGTGCAGGTATTGAGCTTTTGATCAGGTAAGTGAAATGACGCGTGTTGTGCTTCTATATGATCATTTTTTTGTAAAGGTTCCGCTGATGCCGTAGCCGGAGTTCTCCTCCATGGTAAGGCTGTTGCCATCTACCGAAAACGTATATGTAGACGGCTCACTCCAGGTTTCCAGCGTCACCGTAAGCTGATCCTCTTCAATGCTGTAGGTACCTTTTTGCTTCATGTAAGCATTTTCCATGGTACATTTTCCTTTTCCGTTAAACGACCATGTAATTACACCATCAGCACCAAGCTCTGCTGACCATGTGCCAGCCAGCGCGTCCTTGCTTCCACAGGCGGCAAGCGTTAAAATCATAATCGCTGCAACCAGGAGCAGTCCTGCAAGTTTCTTCATTTTTGAATGTCCTTTCTGTTCTGAATCATTGACAAATAGCTCAGCCATTTATTGCGCCGCCGCAGTATTCGCAGCAGCCGCTGGCATCCGGGGTAGTAGTTGCTCCGCAGTAGGGACAGGTAACCGCTGCTTTGGGGGCAGCCGCCTGCTCAATCTTCTTCCTTACATCTGTGCGGAGCTGCGTCAGTGCCTGACGGATCTCCTCGCCGAGCTTTTTATAATTGCGGTACTCAACATTGGTTTCCGGGTTACATCTCGATGTCATACCCGGACGCATCGCAGGCGGCGGGACAATATCCACGGAGCTGGTGTTGATCTGAAAACGCATTTCGTCAAAATAGGAATTGTTGACGAAGATGGTGATATAAAAATCATAGGAATATTCGTAGCGCGGCGGATTATAGCTGACTTCCTTTCCATCCTTATCCTTACGTTTGATCTCGGAGGAGCGTTCATCAATATCAAGATTACAGCCCGTCACATCTGCAAAATCCAAAACATCCGGGTTGGCCTCCAGTAAATCTCTTGCCCGCGTTACCATGAATTTTCCGGCATCCTCGTCAAGAAGCACCTTCGTATTCGTTCCGAGAACTCTGGTCGTATGGAATGCCGCAACCTTTTCCCGATTCTCTTCCCGATAAGCCAGCTGCTCCCTGATTTCCTCAACTGTGCTGTTGCGTCGGTCAGAGAACCATGGAGAAAGCTTCCTGGCACAGTTTTTGCAGAGATTGCCGTCCTCCAGCTTGCGGTTTCCAAGCATACCGATCTTCTCACCGCAAATATCACAGTATTTCTTATCAAACAGTCCCATATCGGTCTCCTTTGCCGTTCGTCATTCTGCTTTATGCTGCAGGCTGCGCATCGTCTTCCTTGGAATTGAGCACCGCACCATAGATGTAAAGTCCAGGCACCACGAGACCTGTCAGAACGCTCAGGATATCAAAATCACCGCCGTTGACAAGGTTGAAGATCATGCTCAGAACACAGAATACGATCACGACAATGCCCCAGCCTACGAGCTTTTTGCTCTGATTTCCATGCTTACTATACTTCACTCCCAGGATCCCTGCGATCAGTTCACAGATACCGCCTGCCAGAGTGAGGATCAAAACCAGAAAATAGTTAAACGAGAGCGCCGAGCCTATACCAATTCCGGTTGCCACTACACCAATTCCGGCGACAAAAACACCGGCAATGATCGTCAGTGCTGCTGCGATAATCATAAGAATCCCTGTAACCATTAAAAATTTGTGACCTTTCATTGTTAAATCCTCCTTTTTTATCTGCTTTGCTTCATGTCTGCTTTGTTTCATGTCTGCTTTGTTTCCTGTTTCCGTTTTTCTGCTATGCCCACGGATCCTCCGCCGCCGGAATGCGGATCCCGCTTAACATACTGGAATATTCCCAGAGAAACCACTCTCCGGTCAAGCCTTTCTGCCGCAGCTTCATGGGGCGTGGGGAATCTGCACCTGCTGTCTTCAGGAATACCCGAAGATATCCCGGCTCTATATCCTGCGGTCTTGGGTCTTCCAGTACATTGAGAACATACGGCCGGCACGGCTGATAACCGTTCTGCGGTGCTGCACCTTCAAAATAGGCAAGCGGCAGATAGGGCTTGCCGCGCAGTCGGTCGCGCAGGAACTGACCATCATACGGTGTCATAGGCCTTGGCCCCCGCAGAAGGTTCATCGCAGCAGTACCTGCATCTTTATCCCGGTCGAACAATGCCAGTGCACACAGAAACAATGCACAGATATGCTCCGGTTTTCGTCCTTCTGCGGCGAGTGCTTCAAACTCCGGCAAGTTCTCCGGTATTTTCTGAATTATAACCTGCAATATAACCAATCCTCCTTCCTAAAGCATATCGATCACACCTGCGAGATACGTCGGCGATACGGATGCATAGATAAAATTATCGACCAGCTGATCCTTCACCGCCTGCCGCACATTGGCTGCAAGCATTTCGTCTATGCGCTCATCCACCAGCAGCAAAATCTTACAGTCCCACCCCAGCTTCTTAACTTCATTCCGGATCTTCAGCCGTTCGCTCAGCTTCCAGACACCCTGCCGCATGACCTCCATAACAAGCACATTGGCATGACAGACTCGGCATAGGTCAAGCGTTTTCTCCGGATTCGAAGAACGGTAGACAATAAAATCCGGATCACATCTCGTGAGCGACTGCTCAACAGCCTCTGCCAAAAGACCGGCATTCATATCCAGCACGATTCTTCGCATCGTTGCTCTTCCACCGCCTTTCTCTTTTTTATAAATCTTTCATTTACATTTTAACGGATAAAAGCCCCTTCCGCCCCCGCCAATTGGCTAGGTTTTCTGTTTTTTCCGTTTATGAAACTTAAAAATACAGAATCCATCGATACGCCTCCCCCAAAGAGCCGGAAACGCATTGCCTTTTTATATCCATCTATGATACTATGATATGAAAGGTAGGGTGGAGGTATCATATCTATGAGTAAGACGACAAAAAGAAGTATCCTGCTTGCACTGGTCGCACTGGGATTGATTGTGTTTGCCATGTGGCTTCGATATGCCAGCCGAACCATTCTTCACCACCCGTTCTATAGTTATCTGCGAAGCGGGATCTATATTTTTCTGTTCTGCATGTGGGGGATCTCTCTTCGTCTCCGTATTATACAGACGCAGGTGCGGCGCTATTTAGTGACAATTTCCGTACTGATGGTGCTGTGGCTTCTCCTGCGCTCGATCAAATTTTCCATCAACAGCGCAGAGGCCGGGCGCTGGCTATGGTACTTCTACTATGGCCCCATACTGTATATTCCCATACTGTCGCTCTTTGTTTCCCTGTCGCTGGGCAAAGCAGAAAACTTCCGCCTGCCGCGATGGACAAAGCTTCTGTATATACCGGCGTTTCTGCTGCTTTTACTTGTTCTGACAAACGATCTGCACCAGTGGGTATTCTCCTTTCCATCCGGTATTTTATCCGATCAGGACTACCGATATGAGGCCGGCTACTTCTTCGTACTGGGCTGGGAGCTTCTGTGTGCGGTATTCTCGCTCGTTTTGATGGTAAAAAGCTGCCGTATCCCGCACACCAGAAAATTTCGCTGGCTGCCGCTGATTCCGTTTTCACTTTCGCTGGCCTATGTCTATGCGTATGTCAAAGAAGTCTACTGGGTCTGGGTGCTTGCCGGCGATATCACGGTGTCACAGTGCCTGATCTTTGCAAGTATCTTTGAATGCTGTATCCAATGCGGACTGATCCCGTCCAACCTCGGATACCGGGAACTGTTTGAGGCAACAAGTCTGCCGGTTCAGATCACAGATAATGCGTTTTGCACCACATATGTATCCGCCGCCATGCATGGAGCACTGCCGCAAACCGAACTGTGTCACATACAGACGGATACCGTCCAGCTGGACGACAATACGCTTCTGAAGCGGCATAAGCTGCGCCGCGGATGGGTATTCTGGAAAGAGGACATTTCAGAACTGAATCAGATTCAAAAAGAACTGGAGCAGACACACGATGAGCTTCGTGATACCGGAGACGTCCTTGCGGCGGAAAACGCACAGCACGCAAGGCTGTTAAAGCTGGCGGAGGAAAACCGCCTGTACAATATCATGGAGTCGCAGACGGCAAACCAGATCACGACACTGCAGGCGCTTCTGGCAGATTTACGACAGACAGAGGATCTGAAGCAGGCGGAACATCTGCTGGGTCAGGTCATCATTCTCGGTACCTATATCAAACGCAGAAACAACCTGATTTTTGTCGGTGTTCAGCGCGGTTCGATCTCCGTACAGGAGCTCAGACTGTGTCTCAACGAATCGATTGAAAACCTCAACCTGTATGGGGCAGACTGCAAAGCGCTTGTCACCGGCGGCGGACAGCTAACCGTCGAACAGGCGGCGCAGGCCTATGATCTGTTTGAAGCGGTCGTGGAGGCGAGTCTGGAATCGCTGCAGTCCCTGCTGATCTCCATAGAGGTCAGAGAACAGGTACAGGTAAACCTCTGCATTTCAGGCGCGCAGACTCTTTGCGGGCTGAGCACACAATTCCCCGGCTTAGAATGGGAACAGGATGAGGATGGGCTTCAGTATATTATGCTGAAGCCGGAAAAATCGGTGGGGGTATAAACGCATATGGACAAAATCAAGGACAGCTTCGACAGTCTTCCCATTGCAGTCTGTTTCTTCGACCGCAATAACATGATAAGGCTCATTAACCACCGGATGCTTGCCATAATGGGGCTTTTGCGGTGCGATGGCATCCAGACGCTTACAGAGATGCGGTCCGCCCTGCAATCGCCTCCCGCAGATGTGCACTGTTTGAACCCACAGCTCCAGATCTACCGGTTTTCGGACGGCAGGGCGCTGCGGTTTGCCGAGGAGCAGATCCGGATAAAGGCCGGCGGCCGATATACGCAGATTACTGCTGCAGATGTTACGGAACTGATGCAGACACAGCACCAGTTAGAAATAGAAAATGCAAAGCTTGCAAACGCCAACGCCCACCTTCGTAATCTCTTCGAGCAGATGCCGGAGATTATCCGGGAAGAAGAGACGCTGGCAATGAAGCTGCGCGTACATGACGACATCGGGCACAGTATACTGGCCACACGGCGGGTTCTGCTCCGACAGACAGACCTGAAGGAAATTCGAGCCAACGCATCTCTCTGGGAACAGGCAATTTCGGTGCTTTACCGTTCCAACCAGATGACGGTGCGGTTCGAACCTCTGGAAGAGGTCAAAAAACGAACTGAAGAAATGGGCGTCAGAGTTCTGTTTGCCGGTGATGAGCCGCAAACGCAAAGCCTGCGCACACTGAGTGCACTGGCGATCCACGAGTGTGCAACAAACTGTATCCGGCACGCAGGAGGCACCGAATTGTATGTGTGCTTCCGGCAGGAACCGGGGCATATGGAAGTCTCCTTGACCAACAACGGTGCAGCACCGTCGAAAACCATTACAGAGGGCGGCGGTCTTTCCATGCTGCGCCAACGCGTGGAGGAGGTGGACGGCAAAATGGAAATTCAGAGTATTCCTTACTTTAAGCTCACGCTGGAATTACCGGAAGGAGGAAACGATACATGCGAGTGATGATTGTTGAAGACCAGACCATGATCCGGAGTCTTCTGGAGAACTATTTCCGTGCCGAGGACGGATACCGGATCGTAGCGTCCATTCCCGGTGCAAAGCAGGCCGTTGAGGTATGCCGGACAAGTTCTGTTGATCTGATTTTGATGGATGTACAGACGGCAAACCGGGAAAACGGTCTGACCGCTGTTCGTCAGATCAAAGCCATATGTCCGAAAAGCAGGATCATTGTTGTAACCTCACTGATCGATGGTGCAGTTCTGGATAAGGCAAAAGCAGCAGGTGCTGACAGCCTCTGGTATAAGGATTCTGACAAGACCCGGCTCATGGAGGTTGTCCGACAGACAATGGCAGGGGAACACATCTTTCCGGACTCGCCTCCGACCGTCGAGATTGGTATGGCAAAAAGCACCGAATTTACAAAGACAGAACTGAAGGTGCTGCGCCATCTGTTACGTGGGCTTTCTTATACGCGCATTGCGGCAGAGATGGGCTGCGAAATGTCGACAGTCAAATTCCATGTGGCAAATATGCTGCAGAAAACCGGACTGGAAAACAAACTTCAGCTTGCGCTGGCGGTCAGCAACGTCAAACTGATCTCCGATCTGGCTGACGAATAACGGCTTTACTGCACTTTGAGTGCTTCCAGCAGTGCCACTGCTTTCTGCCAGGTTTCTTCAAACTCAAACTCCGGCTCGGATTCGCAGGTGATCCCCCCTCCGACACCAAGATGATACGCTCCGTCTTTGTGGACCAGAGTACGGATCACAATATTCAGATCACAGCAGCCATCCAGGGTGATATAGCCCATGGAACCGGTATAAAGTCCTCTCTTTCCGCGTTCCAGCTCGTCAATGATCTCCATGGCACGGATTTTGGGTGCCCCGGTGATAGAGCCGCCCGGGAAGGCTGCCTCCACCAGATCCATAACCGTTCTCCCCTGCTCCAGCTTTCCTGTCACAGTAGAAACCAGATGGAATACGGTCGCATAAGCCTCCACCTCAAACAGTTCCGGTACCTGAACCGAATACGGTTCGCAGACACGGCTCAGATCGTTGCGTTCCAGATCCACGATCATCAGAAGTTCACTGCGGTCTTTTTCGGAATTCTCCAACTCCTTCCGCAGTGCTGCGTCCTCCTCCGGGTCATGGCCTCTCCGCCTGGTTCCTTTTATCGGACGTGTCTCAATCTCTCCCTGTTCCATTTTTAAAAACCGCTCCGGTGATGCCGACACGATTTGAAAATCTCCATACTGAAAATAGCCGCCAAACGGCGATGGATTGATCCTGCGCAGCGTTTCAAAAACCTCATACGGATCTTTTTTACTTTCCATCACAAGCTGTCTGGTGAGATTTGCAATGTAAATATCTCCCTCCACAATATAATCGCACATTTTTTTTACCGTTTCCAGATACTCTGCTTCTGTGGAATCTTCCCGGACAATTACATTTGATCTCTCTCCCTCCGTTTTCTCCGAGACCCTCTCTCTCTCACTGTAGCGCTTCCGGATTTGTTCCTCCAGCTCCCGGATTCCTGCCTCCGCCGGTTCTGTTTTTCCTCCGGCGATCAGATAAATGGCCCGTTCTTTATGATCCTCTATAAGATACTGGTCATAAAAATTCCAGACTGCCTCCGGAATCAGATCTGTCTCCTGCTCCTCAAACCGACTGTCCACCCCGGCTCTTCTCCGGCCATAATCATAAGTAAAATAGCCGATGGCACCGGAAATCATCGGAAGATGGGTCGGATTTTCTTCCTGGTGCTCCTCCAGATAAGTCTCCAGGACGGTTTCAAAGGCCTGATCAGACCGCTCGCCATTGATAAAAAGCTGCCCGGATTCCTTTCGAAGCGTCAGATACGGCCTTCTTCCGACAATGGAATACCTTCCCAGTTTATTTTCCAGTGATGAATCCAGAAAAACAGCCTGATCCTCCTCCCGAAACAGTAAAAAAATCTCAGCCAGCGGCATATATAAATCCATCCGTCTGATTCTCGTTGTTTCAGCCCTCAGCCATTCTCCGTCTCTTAATCCTGTTTTTTTACGTTCCATGGTATCCCCCTTTCCCCGTCTGCACAGACGCTCCATTCCAGCAGTCACAGATTTCTGTAAAATTTCTTAACAGTTCATGACCATACTGTGTCAGCACTGCCTCCGGATGAAACTGGACGCCATAAACCGGCCACGTTTTATGCGACATTCCCATGATCACGCCATCCTCACTTCTGGCATCAACCTGCAATTCCTCCGGAAATGCTTCTTCCCTCACCACAAGTGAATGATATCGCGTCACTTCATACGTATCCGGCAGACCAGAAAAAACGCCTCCGCCGTTATGGGTAATTTCTGTCACCTTTCCATGCATGGGACGGACCCCTTTTTCTACTCTGGCACCAAATACATGGCCGATGATCTGGTGTCCCAGGCAGACACCGAGAATTGGAATTTTTCCAGCCATCTGTCTGATCACCTCGGCAGAGATCCCCCCGTCCTCCGGTCGGCCTGGACCGGGGGAAATCAGGATTCCCTGTGGATTCATGGCATGGATCTCAGAAAGCGTGATCCTGTCATTCCGGACCACCATCACCTCATTGCCCAGCTCCCGCAGATAGGCATAAAGGTTATAGACAAACGAATCATAATTATCAATCATCAAATACATAAGGGTCTCCTGTTCTTGGGCTTAAAATAAAATGAGAGAAGACTACCGAAGCACAACCGGGCATGGCAATTCATACCCGATCGGTTTCCGGCAGTCTTCTCTCTCCGTCAGACTCTCGTCCGCTTTATGGAAAAAGGCACACCTTTTATAAAACTTTTGATAAAAATTCTCTCAATCTCGGATCATTGGGATGATCAAAGAAGGCCTTCGGTTCATTCTGCTCCAATATTTTTCCTTCGTCCATAAACAGGACTCTGGAAGCAACCTCTCTGGCAAAACCCATCTCATGGGTCACGACCACCATGGTCATACCTTCATCGGCAAGCTGCTTCATGAACTCAAGAACCTCCCGTACCATCTCGGGATCCAGTGCAGATGTGGGCTCATCGAAGAGCATCACATCCGGATTCATGGCAAGGGAACGGACGATCGCGATTCTCTGCTTCTGTCCGCCGGAAAGCTGTGCCGGATACTGATCTGCCTTTTCCGGAAGGCCAACCCTCTCCAGCAGCTCCATCGCCTTTTTATCTGCCTCTGCCTGGGTCATCAGTCCAAGCTTTACCGGCGCCATGGTAATATTTTTCTTGATAGTCAGGTGAGGAAACAGGTTAAAATGCTGGAATACCATCCCCATCTTCCGGCGGATCTGATTTAATTCCTTGCCGGATGCATGGGTAATATCCTGCCCTTCCACCGTAATTGTGCCCTCGGTCGGCGTTTCCAGCAGGTTCATACAGCGTAAAAACGTGGATTTTCCGGATCCGGAGGGACCGATAATTACAACCTTTTCCCCTTTTTCAATATGTTCGTCGATTCCGCAGAGCACAACCTTGTCTCCGAACGACTTGTGAAGACCCTTAACGTCTATCACTCTTCCTCAGCCTCCTTTCAAACATACCAAGAAGCTTCGTCAAAATAATGACGACGATCAGGTACATCACTGCCGTGATCAGGAGCGGCATTAAATAGTTATAGGTACTGTTCCCGATATTCTGTGCTGCCTTGGTCACATCAAGAACCGTAATATTTCCGATAACAGCAGTCTCCTTGATCAGAACGATAAACTCATTGCCCAGAGCGGGAAGAATATTCTTGATCGCCTGAGGCATGATGATGGATTTCATGGTCTGCATTTCTGAAAGACCGAGAGAACGGCCTGCCTCTGCCTGTCCGGCATCAACTGCTTCGATTCCGGCACGGATGATCTCCGCCACATAGGCACTGGAATTCAGACCGAAGCAGATCACACCGGAAAGGATCGCCGGTGAATTTCTACCCGTAAAGATCATGAAATAGATGATCAGCATCTGCACATAAACGGGGGTTCCGCGGATCACAGTAATATAGACATTGGCGATCCAGCCCGGCAATCGGAATTTTTTATGACGCACCGCCATGTATTTCACAATGGCTAACAAAGCGCCCACCGCAACACCCAGAAGCACCGCAAAGAACGATACCTCCAGGGTTACGCCAAATCCTTTCAAATAGGATAGATATCTGCCTTTTTCCAGAAATACCTTGGAAAAATCAGCCCAAACATTGGCAAGCCAGTTCATAGGATTTCCTCACTTCATTTATTTCGTAGTATGGTTGATGATAAACTCATCTACTTTTCCGTCGTCAACCAGCTTCTGAAGCACTTCGTTGATCTGGTCTAACATTTCTTTGTTGCCCTTCTGTACTGCAATGGCATACTTATCGGTGAATACTTCGCCGTCCAGGATCTCCAGGTCATCGTTCTCAGCTACCATCTGCTCAGCAGGAAGAGAGTCCATGATGATGCAGTCGATCTTGTCATTCTTCAAATCCATGGCTGC
Organism: uncultured Lachnospiraceae bacterium; assembly: GCA_934351765.1. Classification (GTDB taxonomy): domain Bacteria; phylum Bacillota; class Clostridia; order Lachnospirales; family Lachnospiraceae; genus Lientehia. Next base: position 11,315 of record CAKRJM010000043.1, read on the forward strand.
TTCCATGAACTTGCTGTACTGCTTGAGATCCTTTGTTCCAAGATCATCCTGGCAGTAGGAATCTGCTACGGTTCCGCCCTGTACGCCGACAACCGTATCTGCATTCAGTGCGTCAACAGAAGCAACACGGCCTGCATCCTTCTTTACGACAACAACCTGCTTGGAGGTGGTGTACTCGATGGAGAAGTCCATCTGCTCTTCTCTTTCGGGAGTTACGGAGATTCCGGCTGCTGCGAAATCAACCTTGCCCTGCTGTACAGCCAGCAGTGCGCTGTCGAAGTTCATGTTCTGGATTACCAGCTCTTTGCCCATGGCCTTTGCGATCTCGTTTGCAATGTCCACATCAACGCCGATTACGGTAGATCCGTCCTCGGTATACTCATAAGGAGCAAAACCGGCCTCGGTTGCCATGATCAGCTTTCCGTCGTCCTCTCTTGCTTCTGCCGCGGAGGTCTCCTCTGCCTTACCAGTCTCTTCTGCCTTTGTCTCACCGGCCTTGGTGGTCTCTGCGGCCTTGGTGGTTTCCGTTGTCTTTGTGCTTCCGCAGGCTGCCATGGAAAGAACCATTACGCCGGCAAGAAGTGCTGCTGCTAATTTTTTCATAACGTTTCTCCTCTCATTTCATCTATCAGAAAGACGGGTAATTCCGCCATTTCTTACATACCAGGTACTTCCAGGATACCTGCGTATTGCGGGCCCCAGGGTCTCACATCCACTCATGAACAAGCGCATGTGGATCCAGACCTTTTGACCCTGGTATCCTAAAACGTGAACTTATCGGCAAAGTAAGCATCCAGCTCTGCGATCGGCACACGAACCTGCTCCATGGTATCACGGTCACGAACGGTTACCGCACCATCGGTCTCGGAATCAAAATCATACGTTACACAGAACGGTGTACCGATCTCGTCCTGTCTGCGGTAACGCTTTCCGATATTTCCTCTGTCATCAAATTCACAGTTGTATTTCTTTACAAGCTGCTCATATACCTTGAGCGCACCATCGTTAAGCTTCTTGGAGAGCGGAAGGATTCCGATCTTCACCGGTGCAATCGCCGGATGGAAATGAAGCACGGTACGGACATCGCCGCCCTCCAGTGTTTCCTCATCGTAAGCGCTGCATAAGAATGCCAGAGTCACACGGTCTGCACCGAGTGACGGCTCGATCACATACGGAATATATTTTTCCTTCTTCTCATCATCAAAGTAGCTCATATCCTCGCCGGAGGTATTCTGATGCTGGGTCAGATCATAATCGGTACGGTCTGCAATGCCCCACAGCTCACCCCAGCCGAAGGGGAATAAGAATTCCAGGTCCGTGGTTGCCTTCGAATAGAAGCAAAGCTCTTCCGGAGAATGGTCTCTTGCCCGCATCTCATCTTCCCGGATGCCCAGATCTCTTAACCAGTTGATGCAGTAGTTTTTCCAGTAGGAGAACCACTCCAGATCGGTTCCGGGCGCACAGAAGAATTCCAGCTCCATCTGCTCAAACTCTCTGGTACGGAAGGTAAAGTTTCCGGGTGTGATCTCATTTCGGAAGGACTTTCCAATCTGACC
>CAKRJM010000044.1 GCA_934351765.1 uncultured Lachnospiraceae bacterium
CCGACCCCACGCTTAGGAGGCGTGTGCTCTATCCAACTGAGCTACTGAGACATTTTTAAGATTTATGCAATTTTCAAGGCTCGAAGGAATCGAACAATCTGCCGCTTAGGAGGCGAGTGCTCTATCCAGCTGAGCTACGAAGACATTCCGATTATAACCCCTCGATACGCTGCCGAAGGATCTTTCTCTGCCCCGGTCGTCTAGTCCGCGAAATTCACATAGCCCTGAAGCCATACGGTTCCCTTGAACCGCCGGCCCACTGCCGGCTCACCGAGCAGATCGTCTGCATTGATCCCGATCTGAAAAACCAGGTCACTGCACTCTACCATTAAAACATAAATTTCCTCGTTTGTCCACCCATTTGTTACCTTTTCTACCTCCTGGATCTCGCCCAGGACAGAATACTGGTCACATTCCACGCCAAAGGGCATGAAGCTGGAATCCACGATGGAATAGATATCCTCATTGCGGACACGCCCGGTCACGGAATTATAAATATCCATGTCCTCGATGGCAAGAGAATCCATGGCTTTCGCATCGCCGCGCCTTGCGGCCTCCAGAAGATCGGCCCGTGCCAGAGAGGCCACCTTGATCCGCTCCCGCTGCTTTTCCGTCTTGTAAACCGGAAGCAGAATCCGCCCGTAGGTGGAAAGCCCCGATAGCATAACCGAGGTGATCCGTGTACTCTTTGCAGGATCGGACAGCCGCCGCAGATACTCCGCGCTGTTCTGGAGATAAAAGATCAGGGACACCCCCACCTTGTACTCCTCACAGATCCCGGCATAGGATTCCTTCTCCGCATGACGCTGGATCTGACACGGAGCCATAGTGGAAATGCAGACACTGCGCAGAAACGGGAAATAATACTCCCGCTCCAGCTGGTCTGCTTCATTATATTCGCCGCAGACGGAAAGACCGATCTGTCTCCCCGCCTCGGTATAGATCTGAGCTCTTGTCACACCGTCTTCCATCTGAACGATCCGCGTCTCCATCGCGCTCCGTTCCGCCTGATCAAGAAGCCTTTCGATCTGTGATTTTCGTTTGTACTCGCTAAACCCCACTGCCCGCAGGAATTTGTGCATAGGAACTCCTTTTTAATGCTTGGGAACCAGCTTGTCCTTGCCGCCCATGTAAGGACGAAGAACTTCCGGAATCTTTACGCTTCCGTCCTCGCACAGATTGTTCTCCAGGAACGCAATCAGCATACGGGGCGGAGCCACAACGGTATTGTTCAGAGTGTGGGCAAAGTACTTGCTGCCGTCTGCCGCCTTTACGCGGATACCAAGACGTCTTGCCTGTGCATCGCCTAAGTTAGAGCAGCTTCCCACCTCAAAGTATTTCTTCTGTCTCGGAGACCATGCCTCCACATCAAAGGACTTCACCTTCAGATCCGCCAGGTCACCGGAGCAGCACTCCAGGGTTCTCACAGGAATGTCCATGGAACGGAACAGATCCACGGTGTTCTGCCACAGCTTGTCAAACCACATGGGGCTCTCCTCCGGTCTGCAGACAACGATCATCTCCTGCTTCTCAAACTGATGAATGCGGTAAACGCCTCTTTCCTCAATGCCGTGAGCGCCCTTTTCCTTCCGGAAGCAGGGAGAATAGCTGGTCAGTGTATAAGGAAGCTTCTCCTCCGGATTCAGGGTATCGATGAACTTTCCGATCATGGAATGCTCGCTGGTTCCGATCAGATACAGATCCTCGCCCTCAATCTTGTACATCATGGCGTCCATCTCATCAAAGCTCATAACGCCGGTCACCACATTACTGCGGATCATGAACGGCGGCACGCAGTAGGTAAAGCCGCGGTCGATCATGAAATCTCTTGCGTAAGCCAGCACTGCGGAATGAAGTCTGGCAATGTCGCCCATCAGATAGTAGAAGCCGTTTCCGGCAACACGGCCTGCTGCATCCATATCCACGCCGTCAAACCGCTCCATGATCTCCGTATGGTAAGGAATCTCAAAATCGGGAACCACCGGCTCACCGTACTTGGTTACTTCCACGTTCTGGCTGTCGTCCTTTCCGATCGGAACGGACGGATCGATGATGTTGGGGATAGTCATCATGTCCTTCTTGATGGCGGCTTCCACATCACGTTCCTTTGCAGTAAGCTCATCGACGCGGGCTGCATTGGCATTAACCTGTGCCTTAACCTCCTCAGCCTCGTCCTTCTTACCCTGCTTCATCAGTCCGCCGATCTGCTTGGAAAGCTTGTTTCTCTCAGCGCGGAGCGCTTCCACTTCCTGCTTGATCTCACGGTTTTCCTTATCCAGTGCGATCACCTCATCTACCAGCGGCAGCTTATGATCCTGGAATTTCTTTTTAATGTTTTCCTTTACTACCTCAGGGTTTTCCCTTAAAAACTTAATATCAATCATGCTCTTCCTCCTAAAAAAATAACCCTTCATTCCCCGAAACAGGGACGAAAGGTTTCCGCGTTGCCACCCAGATTGCCGTTTTACCGGCCGCTCATCGGTGGGATACAGGCCACCAGCCCTCCGGCTCTTCGCCGGACGCTCTGAAAGTGGATAGGCCTGCTTATCCCCTCCGGTTTCCACCAGCCACCGGTTCTCTGTTCGGGCGTCACACGCTTTAGCTTTCTTCCTTGCGTTTTAATTGCCATATTGGGTTCATTATATATCAGGTCGTTTCATTTTTCAAGCCTTGGATCCGCTCTTTTCAGGTTCTTTTTGACTCCTGCACGATTATTTTTGCAAACCTGCGCGATTATTTTTACAAACTATATTGACAATTCAGAAAAATGAGTTTATAGTTTTTTTATAAATTGATGACGGTTCTGTACATCGCAATGGCGCGATATCGCGCTCTTGTTATGTCCAGAGCCGTCATCTTATTTTTATTCAGAACCGGGACCGCCTGATTCCGAATAAAGATAACTACCAAAAAGGAGGAGTCTCTATGAAAAAGAAAAAGAAAATCAGTCTTGCCATCAAGATCCTGATCGGCATGGTCCTCGGTCTCATCTGCGGTTTTATCTTTAAAGCCCAGCATCAGTACTGGACCTACGTAACCGATACGGTCGGAACGGTATTTATCCGTCTCTTAAAGATGACGATCCTTCCGCTGATCCTGTGTTCCATCATCGGCGGTATTGCAAGTCTTTCCAACTTAAAGCAGTTAAAGAAGATCGGTATCCGATTCATCATCTACTGGCTGCTTGCTTCCTTCCTGGCAGCAGTTACCGGACTTGTATGGTCCTACATCATCCAGCCCGGTGTCGGTGTAAACTTAACTGAAGCCGCAGAAAGCTACAGCACCGAGGGCGTAAACCTTCTGGATACCCTCATTAATTACATTCCCGATAACGTATTCAACTCCTTATCCGAGTTCTCCATCATTCAGGTTATCGTCTTCGCCTTATTCGCCGGAATCGGAATTTCCACGCTTCCCGAAGGCAGCAAGGCAAAGAGCTTCCTTTCCAATCTGTTTGATGCAGGAAATGATTTAATGATCCGTATTGTGGAAATGATCATGAAGATGGCTCCTGTCGGCGTGTTCTGTCTGATGGCAGAGGTTTCCGGTACGCTCGGAGCTGAGGTTCTCGGCGCACTGGGCAAGATGCTCTTAACCCAGTACATCGCCTATGCAACCCTGATCCTGATCGTATTCCCGCTGATCCTGATGACCATCGCAAAGGTCAACCCGATCAAGCATTACAAGAACGTATTCCCGGCTATGATCCTGGCGTTCTCTTCCTGTTCCTCTTCCGCAACCCTGCCCCTTACCATGAAATGTGCCAAGGAGCGCTGCGGTGTTCCCGAGGATACGGTTGGTCTGATCGCACCGCCCGCCGCAACCATCAACATGCAGGCCTGCTGTGCAGAAATGGCAATTTACGCTGTATTCGCTGCCCAGTTATTCGGACGCAGCTACAATATCGGTGAGCTGGCACTGATCATTCTCTTAGGTGTCATCATGGCAGCCGGCGTTGCCGGAGTTCCCGGAGGCGGTATCATGATGAGCGCCATCATGATGCAGACCATGGGTCTGCCCCTTACCATCGTTCCCTGGGTTGCAGGCATCTACCGTCTGATCGATATGCCTAATACCATGTTAAACGTAACCGGCGATACCGTTGGTATGGTAACGGTTTCCGCCATGATGGGTGACCTGGACCGTGATAAATTCAATGCGGATCATGGTGCCGAAGAAGAAACGGCAGAAGCATCTTCTACTGAACATTCCGAACAATAACAGCTTCTGAACATTGATTTCTGGCAGGCAGATCTGTATCCTCACAGGTCTGCCTGTCTCTGACTCTGCATAAAATATGAATATGAAATGGAGGTTGATCATTATGACTATTTGTTTTTCCGATAAGCAAAAGGGCATTTTAGGAATTTCCGGCCATGCAGGCGTTGGCCACGTTCACAGCCATTCCGGCTTTGTACAGGATGATTCCGCCGGTCTTGCGGTCGCAGCACTGATCCTGAAAAAAGCGCTGCCCACCGATACACGCATTGATCATGTACAGGTTTCCATCGAAGAGAACCGGATCACAGTCGTTACAAAAGACGGCGGTTCTGCCCAGGCTTCTCCCCGCCGCGGCATCACCCCCTATGAAAAGGAGCTTCTGGAGACAAGAGCTCCCGGCCTTGATACCGTATTCTCCCAGAACTGTGCGGTACGCGTTTTCGGCCGCATGTACGGACAGGGCATCAGCGAAACAGCGGCTTCCTTCCAGGGTGCCTGCGCCCTTGCTCTTCTGGATACCTTTGTAAAGAAAGCACCGGAGAGGTTCCACGTGAGCGATCCCGCAAAGGACGGTTATCTGGACCGTGCCATCACGACCGTGCTTAATATTGATTCCATTCCCATGGCTCTGATGCTTCTTGTCAACTTCACCGAAGGCGGCATCGGACCTGCCGAGGATTATGAGGGCAATGTTCCGTGGGATTTCAAGGCTCCCGTTATGGATGCCGTCGGTCTCTGTGACATTCCTACCATCATCATCGAAAGCAAGGCCTTTATCCCTGCCTTTGCTCCGGAGCTGACCGAAAACAAGCTGATGCTCCGTGCCGAAAAAGGCACCGATAATGTTCCCATGGCAAATGTCCTTCTGGAAACGGCAAAAAGACTGGGAATTCCCTGCTGCCTGAAAACCGACGCCATGCCCCCTTCTCCCGGAAGTCTGGCAAAGGCAACTGCCGCTTATGCAGACCGGATCATCGAGGCTGCTTCCCGCTTAAAGGATGCCGATGACTGTCTGGAAAAGGTACGGATCACTGCAGAGCTTGCTTCTCTTGTAAGTGAGGATGCCGGCGGCGTGACCTTCATGGGCAATACCGTCAACGATCAGATGCGCGGTGCCGGTATCATTCCCGGTGAGAACGCGATCCTCTCCATGATCGTTACAAAAGAATACAAGGATTATGTGAAGATCCCCATGCTCACCGAGGAAGACGCGGAGGCTTACGTTTCCCTGATCTTAAACGGTATGGCACAGTATTCCCATACGAGATTTTCACATTCTTCCTTAATTTGCTTAGTCAATTAGCTGTGTGCTATAATAAACAGCAGCAAAAACAGGAGGTACATTTCCCTTGAAAAAGATTTTACTGCTTTCCACCGGCGGCACCATCGCTTCAACCCCCGGTGAAAACGGACTGACCCCCACCATGACCGGACAGTTCATGGTGGAACTGATCCCGGAACTCGAAGGCTTATGCGAGATCCACTGCAAAGAGCTTTTAAGCCTTGACAGCTCCAATATGCAGCCGGAGGACTGGGCTGTAATCGCAAAGGCCGTGTTTGCGGCTGTGGAAGTCTTTGACGGTGTTGTGATCACCCATGGAACGGATACCATGGGCTACACAGCCGCAGCGCTTTCCTTTATGCTCCAGAACCTGAATAAGCCGGTGGTTCTCACCGGCTCTCAGCTTCCCATTGGTGATCCGAATACCGATGGAAAGAGAAACATTCTGGACGCCTTCCGCACAGCGGCAGATGGTCGGCTGAAGGGCGTTTACCTTGTCTTTGACCACACCATTATCCGCGGCGTCAATGCAAGAAAGGTCTGCTCCCGGAATTTTCACGCCTTCGAGAGTCTGAACCGCCCTGCTGAGGGTGTTATCAGGAACGGTGAAGTCTGCCTTGCGGCAGCTCCGTCACCGACTCCCCAAAACACACTTTCCTTAAATACAAACTTTGATTCCGACGTTCTTCTTCTCCGTGTTTATCCCGGCATGGACCCGAAGCTTCTGGAATCTGTTCCCGGTCTCGGCTATCGTGCCGTTGTGCTGGAGGCCTTTGGCCTCGGCGGGATCCCCGATGTACGGAGAAATCTCCTTCCCGCCATCACCGCCCTCATCGAGCAGAAGATCCCCGTCATCGTCACAACCCAGTGTGTTCAGGACGGCTCCGATATGAGCGTTTATGACGTGGGCGTTTTCGCTGAACGTGCCGGTGCCCTCTGTGCCGGAAACATGATCACCGAAGCCATCATGACCAAACTCATGTGGATCCTCGGCCAGACCAACGACTACGACACGATTCTCTCCATGTTTAAGGAAGAGCTCGTTGGAGAATTCAATTTATAACCAACGAAAGTTTCAATTGCTGTATCTATATCGGAACAGCGCCAAAAAGTTTTATTTGACAACTTCCCTGTAAAGTGCTATAATCCTCAACAGGACAACGGAGTCAAATAAGCAGGTAAACCTGCTTTATTTGGCTCCTATTTTTTGTCTGGAGGGAAATAATATGTCATATGTAGATGAGATGATTGAACGAGTTGTTGTGAAAAATCCTGGAGAACCCGAGTTCCACCAGGCGGTACGCGAGGTATTGAATTCCCTGCGTCCCGTAATCGACCGCAATGAAGCTTCTTACCGGAAGGAAGCGCTGCTGGAGCGCCTGATCGAGCCCGAGCGTGCCATTTCTTTCCGTGTTCCCTGGGTTGATGATAAGGGACAGGTTCAGGTAAACCGCGGATATCGTATCCAGTTTTCCAGTGCCATCGGACCTTACAAGGGCGGTCTTCGTTTCCACCCTTCTGTAAATCAGGGTATCATTAAATTCCTCGGCTTCGAGCAGATCTTTAAAAATGCGCTTACCGGACTGCCTATCGGCGGCGGAAAGGGCGGTTCTGATTTCGATCCCAAGGGAAAATCCGACCGTGAGGTTATGGCATTCTGCCAGAGCTTCATGAACGAGCTGTACCGTCACATCGGTGCAAGCATCGACGTTCCCGCCGGTGATATCGGCGTCGGCGGCCGTGAAGTCGGCTATCTGTACGGCCAGTACAAAAAACTGACCGGCCTTTACGAAGGCGTTCTGACCGGAAAGGGCCTGACCTTCGGCGGCTCCTTAGTGAGAACCGAAGCAACCGGCTACGGTCTTGTTTATATTACGGAAGAAATGCTCCGTGACCATGACCTTACCATGAGCGGTAAGACCATCGTTGTTTCCGGCTCCGGAAACGTGGCTATCTACGCGGTAGAACGTGCCCAGCAGTTCGGCGCAAAGGTTGTTGCCATGAGCGATTCCAACGGTTACATCTACGATCCCAAGGGAATCCGTCTTGATGCCGTAAAAGAGATCAAGGAAAAGCGCAGAGGAAGAATCAAAGAATACCTCGAATTTGTTCCCACAGCCCAGTACACCGAGGGCCGGGGCGTATGGAATATCCCCTGCGACATCGCAATGCCCTGTGCAACTCAGAACGAGCTGTCACTGGAGGATGCAAAGACACTGAAGGCCAACGGCTGCTTTGCAGTCTGCGAAGGCGCCAACATGCCGACTACCCAGGAAGCAACGGATTTTATTCTTGAAAACAAGCTCCTTTTCCTTCCCGGAAAGGCTTCCAATGCCGGCGGCGTAACCACCTCCGCTCTGGAAATGACCCAGAACAGCGAACGTGTTTACTGGTCCTTTGAAAAGACCGACTCCCGGTTAAAGGAGATCATGGTAAATATTTACCGCCAGATCAACCATGCCGCAAAGGAATACGGCTGCGAGGATAACTTTGTTGCCGGTGCAAACATCGCCGCATTCAAGAAAGTGTCCGATGCTATGCATTCCCAGGGTATTGTATAAATTCCCCCGGCTGAACCGGATCTCGAAATTACGGATCTCAAAATTCAAAATTACGAATCTCAAGATTACGGTTCCTAATGTCAATATCAGTTTTTCTAATTGCTTATAATGCCCATAACGGGTATTGTATACACCCCCTATTTATATGTTCAAGTACAGAAGGAGCAGGTTTCGACCTGTTCTTTTTGTATGAAAACCATTAGAAGCAGAAGAGGGATCCCAGTTACGGGGTCCCTCTTTTTAATGCTTTCTTTATTATTTTTTATTTACTGCGCATCATCCTCATTAAAGGGATCTCCGCACTCCGGACAGAACTTCGGCGGATTGGTCGGATCTTCGGGAACCCAGCCGCACTTGTCGCATTTATATTTGCGTACAGCCGCCGGTCTTGCTTTTCCGCATTCCACACAGAACTTTCCGTTATTGACTGCACCGCAGGAACAGGTCCAGCTTCCGCTGGGAGCTGCGGGCTTCGGATTTCCACACTCCGGACAGAATTTTCCGGTTGCCGTTGTTCCGCAGGAAGCACATACCCAGCTGTCTGCCGCTGCTGTATGAGGAGCCTGTACGGTCGGCTGTACCTGTGCTGCCGCCTGCTGTGCCTGTGCTGCTGCCTGCTGCTGTCCCATGCCATACAAGCTCTGGGCATTCATGCCGCCAGCCTGACCTGCCATTCCCATACCCATAAATGCCATGGCAGAACCGTTGGGATTGGAGGCTGCGGACTGCATCGCACTTGCCTGAGCACCAACCAGATGAGCGGCTGCTCTTGTGGGATCCATAAAGGCTGCATTTTTCTGCATTTCCTTAATAGTCTTTTCGTCCTCTTCGTTTGCCTTAACTGAGGAGACGCCAAAGGACACGATCTCCATACCGCGGATCTCTTTCCACTGCTCGGAAAGCTCATCATTGAGCGCCGCTGCGATTTCTCTCGTATGTCCGGGAAGAGAAGAATAACGGATTCCCATGTCGCTGATCTTCGCAAAAGCAGGCTGAAGTGCAGTGAGCAGCTCAGTCTTTAACTGGCTGTCCAGTCTCTCTCTCTTATAATCCTCATCCACATTTCCACACACATTCGTATAGAACAGAAGCGGATTTGTAATCTGATAGCTGTATTCACCAAAGCAGCGAATAGAAATATCCATATCCAGTCCTGCACGCTGATCCACTACGCGGAACGGAACGGGAGACGGAGTTCCATACTTATTTCCGATAATTTCCTTTGTATTGAAATAATAGATTCTCTGATCCTTCGGAGCCTCACCGCCGAAGGTAAAACGCTTTCCGATATTTCGGAATACCTTACCGATCCCATCGCCCAGATCGCCGGAGAAAACCGACGGCTCCGTAGACGCATCATATGTATACTCACCAGGTTCTGCACAGACATCAACCACCTTACCCTGCTCCACGATAAGCATACACTGCCCGTCTGCCACGGCAATCAGCGATCCGTTGGTGATAATGTTCTCATCGCCGTGCTTATTGCTGGAACGGCGGCTCGCCTTTTTTCTGCCCTTTACTGCCAGCACATCTGCCGGAAGTGCCTCACAATAAAAGAACTCTTTCCACTGATCGGCTGCTACGCCGCCTGCGGCACCAATTGCTGCTTTGATAAGTCCCATAGTCATGATCTCCTTTTCATTTTTGTATTCGGATCTGTTTCCGGTTTTGTTTCCGTGTCTTCCAGTTTCGTTTCCATGTTTGTTTCCGACTCGAAATCTGTTCTGCGTTTCAGTCCGAAATCCGTTCTTTTTGCGCCCCGTATTTCCGGTTTGCAAAAGGCGGCCGAAGCTCCCTCCGACCGCCTTCCTAAGGCTATCATATCATAAAATTCACGTTTGCGCACCTACTATTTCCCATAATATGCTTTCAGATAGATTTCCTTTAACTCACTCATCAGCGGATATCTGGGGTTTGCGCCGGTGCACTGATCATCAAAGGCCTGTTCCACCATCTCATCCAGAGTTGCCAGGAAATCCTTCTCGGAAATTCCATAATCAGCGATGGTCTTCTTAATGCCGATCTTCGCCTTCAGCTCCTCCAGAGCCTGAATGAAGTTCTCGAATACCTCCTGATCGTCTTTTCCGGTGATTCCCGCAAACCGTGCCGCCTCCACATACCGTTCAAACGCATGAGGATACTGATACTGCGGGAAGGTTCCCATCTTCGCAGGCGCTTCTGCTGCATTATAGCGGATCACATAGGTAAGCACCAGGGCATTGGCAACACCATGGGGCAGATGATGGAACGCACCCAGCTTATGTGCCAGAGAATGGTTCACACCCAGGAATGCATTGGCAAAGGCAAGGCCTGCCATGCAGGAAGCGTTGGCCATCTTTTCTCTTGCTTCTGCGTCTGCCGCACCGTATTCGTAAGCACGGGGCAGATAGGTAAATACATTCTTAATGGCTTTCAGCGCCAGGCCATCCGTATAATCGGAAGCCATCACAGAAACGTATGCCTCCAGCGCGTGCGTCATGACATCAATACCGGATGCACTGGTCAGGCCCTTCGGCATGTTCATCATATTGTCTGCATCAACAATGGACATGTTGGGCAGAAGCTGGTAATCGGCCAGCGGCCATTTCTTTCCGGTCGCTTCATCCGTGATGATGGCAAACGGCGTTACCTCGGAACCGGTTCCGGCAGAGGTGGGAATTGCCACGAAATACGCTTTCTCCCCCATCTTCGGGAAGGTATAAACTCTCTTACGGATATCCATGAAATCCATTGCCATGTCCATGAAATCCACTTCCGGGTGCTCATACATCACCCACATGATCTTCGCCGCGTCCATGGCGGAACCGCCGCCCAGAGCGATAATGGTATCCGGCTCGAAGCTTCTCATCTGCTCTGCACCGGCCTTGGCACATTTCAGCTTTGGATCGGGCTCCACATCATAGAAGCAGCTGTAAACGATTCCCATCTGATCCAGCTTGTCGGTAATGGGCTTTGTATATCCATTCTTATAAAGAAATGTATCCGTTACGATGAAGGCACGTTTCTTATGCATGATGGTGCCCAGTTCATCGAGAGCCACCGGCATGCAGCCGCGTTTAAAATAAACTTTTTCCGGTGTTCTGAGCCACAGCATGTTCTCTCTCCTTTCCGCAACGGTCTTGATGTTGATCAGCTGGCGGATTCCCACATTCTCCGATACAGAGTTTCCGCCCCAGGAGCCGCAGCCAAGCGTCAGCGACGGAAGCAGGCGGAAGTTATAGAGATCGCCGATACCGCCCTGGGAAGACGGCGTATTCACAAGGATACGGCAGGTCTTCATGGCTGCCTGATGCTTCTTCATCTTCGCCTTTCCGTCCTCCGTATTGGGATTTACATACAGTGCGGAGGTATGGCCATAGCCTCCGTCCTTTACAAGCTGTTCTGCTTTGTAAATGGCTTCATCAAATGTCGCTGCCCGATACATGGCAAGAACCGGGGAGAGCTTCTCATGAGCGAACGGTTCCGAAATATCCACGGAATCTACCTCACCAATGATAATCTTTGTATCCGCAGGCACATCAACACCGGCCATTTTTGCGATCACAGGCGCCGGCTGTCCAACGATCTTTGCATTGACCGTTCCTGCCGGGGAAAGAATGATGGCGGCGACCTTTTCCTTTTCTTTCTTATTTAAAAAATAACATTTTCTGCGGGTAAATTCTTTCTTTACCGCCTCATAAATGGAATCCAGAACAATAACCGACTGCTCCGATGCACAGATCATGCCATTATCAAAGGTTTTGGAATGGATCACCGAGTTCACAGCCATCAGAATATCTGCGGAATCATCAATGATCGCCGGTGTATTTCCGGGTCCTACGCCGAGGGCCGGCTTTCCGGAAGAATATGCTGCCGTCACCATGCCGGGTCCACCGGTAGCCAGGATCGTGTCCGCGGAACGCATCAGCTCATTGGTAAGCTCAATGCTGGGCTCATCGATCCAGGAAATAATTCCCTCCGGTGCTCCGGCCTTTACTGCCGCGTCCAGAACAACCTTTGCCGCCGCAATGGTACATTTTTTTGCCCTGGGGTGAGGGGAAATAATAATGGCATTTCTTGTCTTTAAGGAGATTAACGTCTTGAAAATCGCCGTAGAAGTCGGATTTGTGGTCGGGATAACCGCTGCAATCAGACCGATAGGCTCTGCGATCCGCTTATATCCGAACGCCGTATCATCTTCAATCACGCCGCAGGTTTTTTCATTCTTATACTTATTGTAGATGTACTCAGCCGCGTAATGGTTCTTAATTACCTTATCTTCCACCACGCCCATGCCGGTTTCTTCCGCCGCCAGCTTCGCCAGCGGAATTCTCTGATGATTGGCCGCCATAGCCGCCTCATAAAAGATCCGGTCCACCTGCTCCTGTGTGAACAGTGAGAACTTTCTCTGTGCCTCCCGCATCTCTTCCAGACGTACTTTTAACTGCTCTACGTTCGTGATCCTGCCGTCCTCTGCCTGATGTTCCTTACCCATGTCGCTGTCTCCTTTCCATTTGCTTTTCCGTGCCTCTTTTCTTTTCCACCGAAGATTGTATTCTTCCTGTCCGTGATCTGCTTTCTGTGTTTACAAAGTATCATATGATCGCGTGACTTGTCTATA
>CAKRJM010000045.1 GCA_934351765.1 uncultured Lachnospiraceae bacterium
TAAACGAGCGGCTCAGCTCCGCGATCTCATCCTGTCCCTGTGCCCGGACCCGTTCCCCGTAATGACCGTCCGCGATTCGGTCCGCCTGTACCTGAAGCCTGCGAATGGGTTTTGCGATCACATAGGCCAGAACCGCCTGAACGAGGGCGCAGACCGCCACAGCCAGATAGATCGCCCGCCGGTATTCCTGCTCCATCAGGGCTTTATCTTCATACAGAAAATCCACCGGTTTGCCGGTGATCAGGCGGCAGGATGTCCCATGCAGCACAACTGCACCGCCAACCAGCAAAATCCGTTTTTCACCACCAGTCACCACGCGGCAGGTTAAAACCTCCGGATCAGCCTCCCCGGACTCCGGCCGAAGCTCCTCCGGAAAGGTGGAAAACAGAACCTCCCCGGTTTCCGAATACAGTACACCGTACCGGTTACCCAGCTGTTCCATGCCCGACTCCGTTCCACCCAGGTAAAAGGCCAGGCGGATAAACCGGTACTGCTCTGTCTCATGCTCGATCTCCGATTCCATGGCCCGCTTAAAGCTTCCGGACACCATGACATATTCTACGCCGCACAGTGCCAGAATCAGGACTGTGATCGACGACAGAAAAATCTTCCCGTACAGCTTCATCTCATACCTCCAGCCGATAGCCCACGCGGAACACCGTACGGATCCGCTCCTCCAGTCCCAGCTTTTTCCGCAGCTTCTGGATATGGCAGTCCAGGGTTCTTGTCTCCCCCGTATAAAGCTCATTCCACACGGCTTCGTAAAGCTGTGCTCTGGATAAGGCCACGTTTTTATGAGCCGCCAGCTCCGCCAGGATCTCATACTCCTTGACGGTCAGTTCCACCGAAACGCCAGCCTTTGTCACGCTCCTGGCATCCAGATCGATCCTCACATCATCGACCTGCACCGTTCCCATGCGCCTGCTGCTGCGCCTGAGCACTGCTTCCACCCGCGCTGCCAGCTCACTCACCTGAAATGGCTTTGTAATATAATCATCCGCCCCCAGCTTAAGCCCCTGAACCCGATCCTTCACCTGGCTCTTCGCCGTCACAAAGATCACCGGAATCCCCATGGGACGAATGTAGTCCAAAAGTTCATAGCCGTCCAGCCCGGGCAGCATGATATCCAGAAGCACCAGCGCATAACTGGCCCGCTCCAGCCGCTTTGCCGCTTCCGTTCCGTCCCGGATCCAGTCACAGCCGTAGCCCTCTCCCAGTAAGGTCCTGCACATGAGGATCCCGATAGCCTCCTCATCCTCCACGATCAGTATTTTCTGCATACGCTCCCCCATCTTCATGTCTGCGCTTCCTGTCCTTTTCCTCTTTTTTTAACTTCTGATTCTATTACCGGCGTCCCGGCAGCGATGGTCCGCCGGTTTATCCTCTTTCTCTGGTTCTATTCTAACACAGGAATGTATCAAAGTTGTAAATATGTGAATGCCATTTAATAACGAATTCTTCAGAATTTCCTGTTATACAAAAACAGGGCGTGCTCCTCAACAACGCCCTGCCTCTTCCTTTCTTTTACCGTTTCTCATCTGTTTTTATACGCCGGGATCCACCAGAAGACCGTCACCGTCCGCCGCCGAAGTAGCCAGCTCATCGCACCGCTCATTCTCCGGGTGTCCGGCGTGACCCTTCACCCAGGTGTAATGCACCTGATGGGGCTCCATGGCTTTTAAAAGCCGCTCCCAAAGATCCCTGTTTTTCACCGGCTCGTTTTTTCCGCGCTTCCAGCCCTTTTTGATCCAGCCCTCCAGCCAGTGCTCATTAAATGCCTTCACCACATAGGCCGAATCGGAAACCACCGTCACCAGACAGGGGCGGTTCAGCGCCTCCAGCCCGGCAATGACTCCCATCAGCTCCATGCGGTTGTTGGTGGTTTTCTGATACCCGGCAGACAGCTCCTTGACATGAAGCTTTCCCTTTCCGTCCACGTAATGGAGAACGGCTCCGTAGCCTCCCGGTCCGTCCGGGTTTCCTCTGGCCGATCCATCAGTATACAGCGTGACCTCCATCATGATTCCAGCCTCCATTCTCCCGTTTCCACAAACCGTTCTGCCATCTGCGATGCCTGGCGGATCAGCTCCCTGTCGTAGCCCATGATCCCCAGAAGCCGGATCGCATTTCTCGTCCCGGCGGGACCTTTCTTTAATTCATAAGAAAAGAAAATATCATTCTCCTCCATCTGTTCTTCAAAATGCCAGTTGGCATAGCGCCCGTCCAACAGCCTGGTCAGTTCAATGTCATGGGTTGCCGCAAAGGGCAGCACCCGTTTTTGCGCCATGCTCTCCAGGATTTTCGATGATGCCGCAATCCGTTCTACCGTATTGGTTCCGCGGAGTACCTCATCAATAAAGCACAGCACCGGTGCCCCCGGCTCCTCCACCGCGTCCAGAATCCGCTTCAGCGACCGGATCTCTACCATGTAATAGCTTTCCCCGCCCTCCAGGTTATCCGAAAGGGCCATGGAAGAATAAACCCGGAAAAAGCTGCTGTAAAACTGCTTTGCCGGAACCGTATCAATGGTCTGCGCCAGCACTGCGGCAATGCCCACGGTCTTCAAAAACGTGGATTTTCCGGACGCATTGGAGCCGGTCACCAGCACCGGCTTTTCTACCGTCATGGAATTCGCCACCGCATGTTCGATCAGCGGATGATACAGTTCTTTAAAGGACAGCTCGCCCCTTCCCGTCCTTCGTTCTCCGTGTACCGTCATGTTCGATCCCAGATCGTCAGCAAACTCCGGTTCGCAGAATGTTCCCAGATAGTCCCGGAACGAACCGATCACCAGGCCAAGCTCCAGCTGTCCCATGATCTCCAGAAGCCGTTCCAGTACCTCCTCCTTATCGGCCAGAAGCTCCGTCATATTCCGAAACAGCAGAAGATCCAGGTGGGTGATCATGCAGAAATAATCCAGGACTGCCTTCATCACGGATCCGGTGGTCATGGACTCGTCTGCCAGGATCCACGCATGGCGCCGCACCGGCGAAAGCACCCGGCAGCAGTCAAAAATCACTTCTTTATAAGGCGCCAGCACCGCTCCCTCCATGGAGAGCTTTTCCAGCCGAAATCCGTACTCCACCAGATCGGCCGCCTGCGCCATACTCTTTCGATACACCACAATGTCACTTTTCGTTTTATAATAGGAAACCATATTGATGACAATGGCTCCCACCAGACCGATGATTCCCACCGACGGACGGATCACAAAGGACGCGATTCCTGCAATCAATAACACCGGCGCCAGTGCATGAGGCCAGAGCGGCATGGACGGGATCTGTGTCAGCTTTTCAATATAATCGGAAACCGCCGTTCGCTTCTTCCGTCCCATGAGTCCAAAGGCTACCGAAAATTCTTCCCGGCTTTTCTTATTGGCACGGAAATACTCTGCCAGCGCCGACCGGCGGGAAAGCTCGTCCCGCGAAAACTCCGGCGTTCGAAGAACCCGGTACAGATATTCTTCTCCCACCGCAGATCCGGTCGTGTTTAACAGCATAAACACCTCGTCCATTCCCAGGTCATTCCAGGTGGTATCGTCCAGAAAAAATTCTTCTCCCCTTTTCCGCTCATAATAATGGGAAATCTTATCGAACTCCTCCAGCGAATACTCCCGCTCCGGCCGCTTTCCCCACTGTTCCCGGATCTGCCGCACCAGCCGCTCCCGCTGCCGTCTGGCAGACAAGACCGCCTGTACCGCAAGGAGAAGAACTGCCGCCGCAAAAAACACAATATAAAACATGCTCTGTTCGTTCATGCCATACTCCTTTTAATTGCTGTGCCCAGTATAGCATAGGAAAGACGAAAAGGCAAACCGGCTTTCACAGCTGGAGTATGTGAGGCTTCCGTCGGAAGCCCATGTCTCCGGCGGAAGACTCAATCTGTGAAAACTCAAATGATGATGCAGATCACTCCCCCATTGGAATCATTGATGATCTTCTGCAGGGTATCCTGGAGCTTTTGCTGGCAGGAATCCGTCATCTGGGCGATCTTGGCTTCCATGCCGTCCATAACGATCTGTTCAATGGATTTTCCGAAGATGCTGGTGTTCCAGACGCCCTCCTTGCTTTCCCTGCTGTTTTCCTTAATATAAGCAATCAGATCCTCCGCCTGCTTCTCGTCACCGACGATGGGCGCCAGCTCCGTCTCAATGGCAGCACGAATCAGATTCACCGAGGGCGCCTGGGCACGGATTTTGACACCGAATTTGTTTCCGTGGCGAATCACCTCCGGATCGTCCAGCACGATCTCGTCCCGTCCCGGCATGAGCACACCGTAGCCCTTCCGGCGGACTTCCTCCATGGCATGGCTGGTCTTTTCATACTCGGCGCGAATTCCGGCGTATTCTTTTAACATACCCATCAGCGTATATTCACTGTCGATGGAAAGGCCGGAATAATCGCTGAGGATCTGATAATAAACCGATTCCTCCAGAGCCACATCCACCGTCACCCTTCCGTCAGCATAATCTGCCTGGCGCACCTGCATCTGTCGGATCGGAGCCGTCTCCTCACCGGGAAAGGCCGTCTGGAGATCCCGCATGAGCGTAAGCTCTCCCATCAGCTGCCTGGCCCGGTCTAAAAGCTTTGACTTGAGCCAGTGATCAGCAGGCAATAGCTCCGCCCATTTAGGCAGGAAAAAGTCCACCTCAGAAACTGGAAATTCATCGAGCACCGTTCCCAGAATTCTCGTAATATCGTCTTTTTTTAGCTGTTCACAGTTGACCGGAAGCACCGGGACCAGATACTGAGCCGATAGCTCCGATGTCAGTCGTTTGGCTTCCTCCGAATAAGGCTTCACCGTATTTAACAGCACCACAAATGGCTTTCCAAGCCCCTTCAGCTCCTCCACAGTCTGGGTTTCTGCTTCTATGTATCCGTTTCGCGGGATCTCCCCGAAGGAACCGTCAGTGGTCACCACAATACCGATGGTAGAATGATCCCGGATCACCTTTTCCGTCCCGATGGCCGCCGCCTGGGTGAAGGGAATCTCATAATCAAACCACGGCGTTTTCACCAGCCGCTCCTCATCATTTTCAATATGTCCGGCGGCTCCTTCCGCCATGAAGCCCACACAGTCGATAAGCCGGACCTTTACATCCGCCTCTCCTACCTGGACGGGAACCGCCTCCTTGGGAATAAATTTCGGCTCCGTGGTCATGATGGTTTTTCCGGCCGCCGCCTGTGGAAGCTCATCTCTGGCCCTCACCTGCTCGTTAGGATCCGCGATCTGCGGGATGACCAAAAGCTCCATAAACCGCCGGATAAACGTGGACTTTCCTGTCCGCACCGGCCCCACCACCCCGAGATAGATTTCCCCTCCGGTCCTTGCTTCAATGTCCTTGTACACCTGAAAATGGTCCATAAAAATCCCTCCTGCATCTGCTGGTACAGTATATGCAGGAGGGTCTTTTTCTATCCTCAGAGATTGGATCTGCACCGGATTTTTCGGATCATAAACGGCCTTCCGGCACTTCCTTTCCTCATCACCGCTTAATGATCGGACTTTAAGCCGGCGCCGCACATGGTAATGAGACAGTCTTCTGCCGTTCCGTACAGGCGGCAGTATTCCAGATAAGCCGCATAGTTGGCTGCAGTGGTATGCTCGCAGTAAATCCCGCTTCTTGCCAGGGTCTTTCTTGCTTCCAGGATCTGATCCTCCGGTGCATGGACAAAACGCACGCCATGCTTCCTTGCAAGAGCAAGGATCTGTTCTCCGCGCATGGGCTTTCCAATGGCGATTCCTTCGGCAATGGTCGGCTCCGGCCTTACAGAAACCGGCGCTTCCTGTCCCTGCTCGGCCGCCTGAAGAAGCGGATCACACTTCTCACTCTGAAGAGCGATGATCTGAGGCATATGATCGATAACTCCACTTTCCAGCAGATGCTCCAGGGCGAAGATGCTGCCTAAGAACAGGGTCCCGTTGCCCACAGGGATCACCAGATGCTTCGGGATCCGTCCCAGCTGCTCGTATATCTCATAAATATACGTCTTGGTTCCCTCATAGAAGAACGGGTTGTAGACATGGTTTGCATAATAAATTCCGTCCTTTTCCACCTTTTCCCGACATACATCGGCACAGTGGTCGCGGTTTCCGGGTACGACCGTACAAATGGCTCCATAGGCACGCACCAGGTCGATCTTCTTGGGGGAGGTTCCCTCCGGCACAAAGATCTCACAGTCGATTCCTGCCCTGGCACAGTATGCCGCCACCGCATTTCCGCCGTTTCCGCTGCTGTCCTGAACCACCCTGTTCACACCGATCGACTTGCAGTGTGCCACCAGTGCCGCAGCGCCGCGGTCCTTAAAGGACAGGGTCGGCATGAAATAATCCATTTTAAGCAGCACGTTTTCATCAAACCGTATCACCGGAGTCATGCCCTCTCCCAGGGTGATGTCCTGCCAGCTGTCCTCATCCACTGCCATGAACCTCCGGTAGCGGAACAGATTCCACTGAGTTTTGTCGATGCCGTCCAGGCTGAAAGCCGGAAGCTCATATTCCAGCTTCCACAGGCCGCCGCACTCGCAGGCTGCCTTTCTCGTTGTCACCGGTGCTTCTTTTCCGCATTTCGTACACCTGTACTGATACTTCATAAAAACCTCCTTATTCCCCTGAAAGCTCCACCATTGCCTCGATCTCTACCAGCGCGCCGTGATGCAGCTCTCTGGTGGGAACAATGACACGGGCCGGCTTATGAGCGCCGAAAAACTCCGCATAAACCTGATTTACCTCGTCCCAGTATGTCACATCGGACACATACACGCGGCACTGGACCACCTGCTCCTTTGTACAGCCTGCCGCCGTCAGTACCGCTTCCACATTGGCCAGCGCCTGCTTTGTCTGTTCGCGCAGGCCACAGGCCAGCTCTCCCGTATCAGGATTCACCGGAAGCTGGCCGGAAACATAAAGCATGCCGCCGGAGATCATGCCGGGCACATAATGGCCGGGATTTTTCCGTTTCGTCTGTAAGATCACTGGTTTCATTCCTTTTCCTCCTGCTTTCCTCGTTTTCCTCGAACCTCGTCCAGATAGCTGTAAATGGTCACCTTGTTGACCCCCAGCTTTTCCGCCGCCTTTTCCACGCTTCCCTTCATCAAAAAAATCCCTTTGTTGTCCATGAAGCGGATCTTGGCGATCCGTTCCTCACGGGTCAGACGCACCATGTCGCCGTCCCCCAGGATCCGGTCCATGAGATGCTCGATCATGACGGAAATATGCTCATCCTTTTCCTCCTCCGTCTCCGATACCGGTTTCATCTGGTTCCAGCCCGGCATCATGGACTGAAGAAACTCCATCTGTGCCGTGATCCGGCCGGTATCCAGGTTGATGCAGAGCGCTCCCTCCAGACCACCGTCCGGACTCTTGATAAGCAGGGTCGAGGAACGGATCCTCTTTCCGTTTTTCGCCGTAAAGTAATAGTTGGAAACAAAGCTTTCCTTTAAATTTTTTGCCAGGATCTCCTGGCGCACCAGCTGGTCAAAGCTCTCTCCCACCTGCCGCCCGGTGACGGAGCCATTTGCCACATAGACCACCGAATGCTCCGGGTCGTCCAGGTCATGGAGTACTACCTCACAGTCCGCGCCGAAGGTCTCTGCCAGCATATCCGCCATGGGTATATAAGGCCTTAAGCTGTCTTTCATGCCTGCCTCCTTACTGAAGCTTTCCGCGGCAGGCAATAGGAAGCTCCTTTACCACTTCATCTCCGGAGATCAGATATGCCCTGTCATACAGGTTGCAGACCGGACAGATATGGACCGGGATCACCCGGACCTTATCGCCAACCGAAGTCTTCTCCCGAAACGCCTCGTTTAAGATTATGGCATGCTCATCAAACATTCCGCTGATACAGATTTCCGGATCTTCATATAATAATCCCTTTCCCGGTGCGAAGCAGATGCCCTCGGTGCGCTGCTGCATGGTCAGGCCCTTGGCTCCCACATCGAGGATCACACGCTCCTTCGTAGGGCGGCTGATGACCGACGCCAGCACCGTTGCCGCACAGTGGTCAAAGGTTCCCACCGCATGGGCCTGTGCCGCATCCATGAACGCATACGTTCCGGGGCGGAGCTCTGTAATGCCGGGAAGGATCGGCCCATGACAGGTAAAGGGCGGAGTCGAACCGTAGCTTACCGTCTCGCAGGGCATTCCGTGCTGCTTTGCCAGCTTCGCAAACTGAAGGGTTCTTGCCTGGGCATTTCTGGAAATCTCCAGACAGGCCTCCACGCTGGATGCCCGGTAACCGTTTCCGTCATGGGAAAAGATTCCCTTAAATTTCACATGTTCACAGCCTTTGATCGTGTCCAGCAGCTCCAGGAAATCGGATTCCCCGATGATTCCGGAGCGGTTCTCACCTACCTCGATCTCGATGAGGACCTCTGCATCCACACCTTCTGCCGCAAAGACCTCTTCTGCCTGTGTCACCTGGCAGGGCGTATCCACGCCAAACGCAATTCGGATCTTTTTGGCCAGCGCTGCGATCCTCCGGAACTTCTGAACTCCGATGATCTCATTGGCGATAAAAATATCCGTCAGGCCATACTCCGCCATAACCTCTGCTTCCCCGATCTTTGCCACTGCAATTCCGCAGGCTCCCTGCTCCATCTGAAGCTTCGCGATTTCCGGCATCTTATGGGTCTTGGTATGAGGCCGGAGCGTCACATGATTCTCATCCGCGTAATCCTGCATTTCCTTCAGGTTCCGAAGCAAAATCTCCCGGTCAACCAGTAACGATGGGGTATCCAGTTCTGTATACCGCATAGCAAGTTCCTCCTTTTCCGATTCCTGTTTCCGTTTTTACTTTCTGAATTCAGTATATAGAAAAAATTATATGCCGTCAATAGATTTTTTTCTATGCAAAAATATTTTTTTCTATATCCAGGGGACAAAGAAACGCCGGAACCGGATTGCCGGAACTGGCGTTTCTGTACTTCTTTCTTTTACTCGATTACAACCCGGTTGGCCCGCTCAGTCCGCACGATGCAGACCCAGGTGCGTCCCTGGTTCAGCTTGATCTCATTTCCTTCCGCATCATAGTAACGGGTAATGCCCCATTCGCCATCCTTCCTCCAGGTCACGGGAATTACCTTTCCGTCAGTGATATACTGGCCGACGCCCTCTCCCCAGAGATTAATGTTCAGGTAATCGGTATCGTAGTAATGCTCATAATCGCAGACCTGGATCAGAATGTTCTTATAAGCAAGCTGCACATCATTATTTCCCACATCCACATGAGGGGCTTCAAACTGATACCGGTAATACAGTCCGTCCTCAGCGTTGTATTCAAACCAGGGCTTGTTAGACACATACCCCACCGACACCTTGTTTGCCGGTGCCGTATCTTTCATGACCGGGGACTCTCCGTCATCCACAAACTGATAATGCCCCTGATAATCCGGCGAATATTCATTGGAATAGCCCATTTTTTCAATGGCATATTTCATCTCATCGCCGCTGGTGAAATGATGATGGGGCTTTTCTCTTCCGGACATGCTGTGGAACGCCCATTCGCTGGCTCCGGTCACACCGTTGACGCAGTCGCACATCCCGCCCTCCAGGTACGGTCTTGCATATTCACACTGACCATAATGGAAAAACACCGACTGGAATTCCTGCTGGATCACCGCATGGTACGTTCTGGCACTGCGGATCGATCCGATTTCCTTTAAGTCATCATACTGCTCAAAAAATGCTACAAACCGGACGGCACTGGCCTCTCCCGGCGTCTCATAAACCACGTCCGCCGCACTGAGTCCGTAGGTGGGCTGCGCCACCTTTACGTTACTGATCATGACCGCCGCCGGACGTCTCGTTCCGATCTCCTCCGGAACCCACTGTCCGGTCAGATAGCTTCGCACCATTCCCTCCGGGTGTGCCTCTGTTTCCGGCTCTGTCTCCGCAGCTGTTGTAGGCGGAGGAAGCGTCTCCGGTGCCTTTGTCGTCTCTGCGATGGTCGTTTCTTCCACCTTCTTTTTTCCGCATCCTGTAAAGAACAGCATAAGCCCCGCCAGACCAATGGCTGCGGCACGTCTCAGATTTCTGGTCGTCTGTTTTCTCATAGATTCAAGCCCCTCCCGTACTGTTTTTCTATAATTACAAGTATACCATAGATATTTTACAGGCGTCAACGAAAAGATATTTGAAAAGTCTGTCAAATTCCGGGCACGGCTCCACCCAGGCCAGTCA
Source organism: uncultured Lachnospiraceae bacterium (assembly GCA_934351765.1). Classification (GTDB taxonomy): domain Bacteria; phylum Bacillota; class Clostridia; order Lachnospirales; family Lachnospiraceae; genus Lientehia. Next base: position 10,183 of record CAKRJM010000045.1, read on the forward strand.
GCCGGTACAGAACTTCTATTTCAAAATCAAAAACACTTGCGCCTTCCTTCATTTTATGTTATAGTTTTGGTTGTCTTGTGACAAGACAGATGATATAAAATATTTTACACTCTGCATGCAGAGGAAAGGCGGTATCTTATGAAAAAATGGCTGAACCGGCTGTTTATTGACGGCCTGAGCGGAATGGCCACGGGACTGTTCTCCACCCTGATCGTGGGAACCATCATCCAGCAGATTGGAACCCTCATCGGCGGAACAGTCGGAAACTATCTCTTCTTCTTTGGAAAAATGGCGGCAGCAATGACCGGTGCGGGAATCGGCTGCGGCGTTGCCTGTAAATTCAAGGAAAGCCCCCTGGTGGTGCTCTCCGCTGCAACGACCGGTATGGTAGGGGCCTTTGCCGGAAAAATCCTTGCCGGACAGGTTCTGGTAGAAGGCAGTATCGTACTTACCGGCCCCGGCGAGCCTCTCGGTGCATTCATCGCCGCTTATGTGGGCATTGAGCTCGGACATCTCATTGCCGGAAAGACCAAGCTGGACATTGTCTTAACTCCCATTGTCTGCATCATCGCCGGTTCCGTTGTCGGCCTGATCTTCAGTCCGCCCATCTCCGCATTCATGAACTCTCTCGGTGCCCTGATCAACTGGGGAACCGAACAGCAGCCGTTCTTAATGGGTATTATCGTATCCGTCCTCATGGGCATGATCTTAACCCTCCCCATCAGCTCTGCTGCCCTGGGTGTTTCTTTAAGCCTTGCCGGTCTCTCCGCCGGAGCCGCCACCGTCGGCTGCTGCGCCAACATGATCGGCTTTGCCGTTGCCAGCTATAAAGAAAATAAAATCGGCGGTTTCTTTGCACAGGGAATCGGAACCAGCATGCTCCAGGTTCCCAATATCGTAAGGAAGCCGATCATCTGGCTCCCGGCGATCATTACCAGTGCCATCCTCGGCCCGGTTTCCACCCTGGTCTTCCACATGACCAATAATCCGGTAGGCTCCGGTATGGGAACCGCCGGACTGGTCGGTCAGATCATGACCTTCCAGACCATGACAGCCACCGAGGGCGCGGCCATCGTTCTGTTAAAGATCGTCCTGCTCCACTTTATCCTGCCTGGTGTACTCGCCTGGGTCATCTCCTGGTTCATGCGGAAAAAGGGCTGGATTAAAGACGGAGATATGAAGCTGGAAGTGTAACACACGATCTGCAAAAAAGACCGTACAAAAGAGAAGCTGCATTGGGAACATCGTTCCTGCCGCAGCCTCTCTTTTTTTACTTTAACGGATATTTTTACAATAAGCTTCCAACCTGATATACAAGCACTGCCGCTCCCCATGCTGCAAGAAGCTGGAACACTACCATCCCAAGGGTCCATTTCCAGGATCTGGTCTCGCGCTTTATGGTAGCGATTGCCGCCACACAGGGCGTATACAGCAGGCAGAACAGCATGAAGCAATAGGCATTGAGCCGTCCGAATCCGATCGCTCCCAGCGCACCGTGAAGCGCCGTCATTCCTTCCGCAGAGTTGACGCTGCTAATTCCGAACAGAACCGAACAGCTGGAAACCACCACTTCTTTTGCGGATAATCCGCTGATCAGTGCCACTGCCACCTGCCAGAATCCCAGTCCTGCCGGTGCAAGGAACGGAACAAGTGCATGACCGATCACCGCACCGAAGCTTTCCGATACATCTGTCACCATGCCATAGATTCCGAAGTTCAATAAGAACCACAGGATGATCGAGGCAACAAAGATCGTTGTCCCAGCCTTTGTCAGATAATCCTTCACCTTCTCCCATACGTAGATGGCAATGGTTCTGGCATTTGGCGTCTTATACTCCGGCAGTTCGATCAAAAGCGCATGCTCCAGGGCCTTTGGACGGATCCGGTTGACGACCAGTGCAATCACAATCGCCGCCAGGACCCCGATCACATAAAGAGAATACGCCGCAATCATGGCATATTTTCCGAAAAACACACTGGCAAACAGCACATAAACGGGCAGTCTCGCCGAGCAGGACATAAACGGCGTGATCAGGATCGTCCGCTTCCGGTCCTGCTCACTTTCCAGCGCTCTCGTTGCCATAACCGCCGGAACAGTACAGCCGAAGCCCAGGACCATCGGAAGAAATGCCTTTCCGGAAAGACCGACCTTTCCCATGATCCCGTCCATGACATAAGCCACTCTGGCCATATAGCCGGAATCCTCCAGAAACGCCAGCGCCAGAAACAGAATAAAGATGTTCGGCAGAAACGTTAAAATTCCTCCTACGCCGGCGATAATACCGTCTACGATCAGCGACTTCAGCCATCCGGCAGCCCCGATCGCCTCCAATCCATGCCGTACCAGTCCGGAAATCCCCTCCAGCCCCAGTTCAAAATAGCCCTTCAGGAAATCGCCTACCGTAAAGGTCAGGAAAAATACAGCCGCCAGGATCACAAGGAAGACCGGCACACCCCAGAACGGGGG
>CAKRJM010000046.1 GCA_934351765.1 uncultured Lachnospiraceae bacterium
ATCCCGAGGGCCGCGTGGTGGAGATCCTGGGACCGGCGAATGCCCCAGGTGTGGATATTTTATCAGTGGCAAAGGCTTACGGCTTTGAAAGTGAGTTTCCGGAGCTGGTCATGGAGGAGGTAAGAAAAATCCCCATGGAGGTGCTTCCGGAGGAGCGGGAGGGCCGCATGGATCTTCGGGATCTCCAGACGGTGACCATCGACGGAGAGGATGCGAAGGATCTGGATGATGCCATTACCCTTTCGGAAAAGAACGGTGTGTACCGCCTCGGCGTACATATCGCGGATGTGTCCCATTATGTGAAGGAGGGAACGGCGCTGGATAAGGAGGCATTGAGCCGCGGAACCAGCGTGTATCTGGTGGATCGGGTGATCCCCATGCTGCCGAAGGAGCTGTCCAACGGGATCTGTTCGTTGAATGCCGGTGCAGACAGGCTGGCCTTCAGCTGTATCATGGAAATTGATCAGAAGGGTCGTGTTCTGGGACATGAAATCGGAAAGTCTGTGATCCGGGTGGATCGGCGCATGACCTATACGGCGGTTAATGCGGTGATTTCCGGTGATGAAACGGCAGAGAAAGAGCATGAGGAGTTTGTGCCGCTGTTTCTTCGGATGAAGAAATTGTCGGATATTCTGCGGGAAAAGCGCCGGAAGCGCGGCTCCATCGATTTTGATTTTCCGGAGAGCAGGATCCTTCTGGATGAGAAAGGACGGCCGGTGGAGATCAAGGCTTATGAGCGCAATGCGGCGACCATGCTTATCGAGGATTTCATGCTGCTGGCCAATGAAACGGTGGCGGAGGATTATTACTGGCAGGGACAGCCCTTTGTCTATCGGACCCATGAAAATCCCGATCCCGATAAGATTCGGGAGCTGGGGCTTTTGATCAGCAATTTCGGGTATCATCTCCGGACAAATCAGGAAGAAATCCATCCGGGAGAGCTTCAGAAGCTGCTGGCAAAGATCCAGGATGCACCGGAGGAGGATCTCATCAGCCGTTTGACGCTGCGCTCCATGAAACGTGCCCGATATCAGACAGACTGTATCGGACATTTCGGGCTGGCAGCCAAGTATTATTGCCATTTTACCTCGCCCATCCGCCGTTATCCGGATCTGCAGATCCACCGGATCATGAGCGATGCCCTGAGCGGCCGTATGGATCAGAGATGGCAGGAGCATTATGAAGACTGCCTTCCGGCTGTTTGTGTCCAGTGCTCCAACAAGGAACGGCAGGCAGACGATGCCGAGCGGGAAGTGGAGAAGATGAAAAAATGCCAGTACATGGCTCATCGGATCGGTGAGGTTTATGACGGTGTGATCTCCGGCGTGACCGGCTGGGGAATGTATGTAGAGCTTCCAAATACAGTGGAGGGGATGATCGCTCTGGCAGCCATGGACAGCGATTACTATGAGTTTGATGAAAAACAGTACCGCCTTGTGGGCGTCGGAACGGGAAAGATTTATAAGCTGGGCCAGAAGATCCGTGTCCGCGTCATGGCAGTTGACCGGGTGGGCAGTACCATTGATTTTATGCCGGAGGAGGATTCGTAATGGCAAAAGAAAGTTATAAGCTGGTGGCTAATAATAAGAAGGCATACCATGATTACTTCATTGACGACACCTATGAGACCGGGATCGCCCTGGCAGGAACAGAGGTGAAATCAATCCGCATGGGGAAATGCAGTATCAAGGAGTCCTTTGTGAAGATCGAAAAGGGAGAGGTTTACATCTACGGTATGCACATCAGTCCTTATGAAAAAGGAAACATCTTCAACAAGGATCCCCTCCGGGTTCGGAAGCTTCTGCTCCATGGATATGAGATCAATAAGCTCATCGGAAAGATCCAGCAAAAGGGCTGCACACTTGTACCGTTAAAGGTCTATTTTAAAGGAAGCCTTGTAAAAGTCGAAATCGGTCTGGCACGCGGAAAAAAACTTTATGACAAACGCGCCGACATCGCCAAAAAAGATCAGAAACGCGAAGCCGAAAAAGAATTTAAAATCAGAAACATGAGATAAGCACTGAGCCGTGCAAAAAGATCGGTCAATGCCGAAGAAAGCTTGCTTTCGAAAGGCAGATGACCGATCTTTTTATAGGGCGAACGCCCGCATCCCGAAAAAACGAAGTTTTTTCGGGATGGGAACGGCGAAGAAGATAGAGCCGTGCAGGCGAAGGCCGGCAAGAGAGAAAAGTCGGAGCGAAAGCAGAGGCTTTTCGGTCTTGGGAACGGCGAAGGCTGTACCGTCGAGCAGAGCCGTGCAGGCGAACGCCCTCAATTTCCATGAGGTGCTGTGACAGGATCTTATTTCCGATACTCCGAAGCAGCTTTTTCTGCCACATGGAGGCGATGAAGGTCTACATCGGTGGGCAGAGTGCAGTCGGCACCGAGGATCCAGCGTTTATCGCCGAAGGTATCCATGATCTCATGAACGGCGGCGATGATTTCCTCATCGGTTCCGTCCACCAGCACACCGTCACGGTCATCGAGACCGCCTAAGTATACCTTGTCTTCACCGAAGATCTTCCGGCCTTCGATCAGGCTGGGATTATCGGAGAATACGCCCCAGTTGTAAACCGGAACATCGTATGCCTTGTAGCGGTTCAGGTTCAGATGATCCTTGCACATATGGAGCACGTTGCAGGGCGCATTCTTGGCGGCCTCCAGAATCTGAAGCTCGTAAGGCTTTACAAAGGTCTCGAATTCCTCATCGGTGAGCAGGAAATCTTCTCCTCCGAGAGCAGCATAGTAAACGCCGTCACAGCCGGCAGCCAGACATTCCTTGGAAAGGGTTGTCAGATAGTCGGCCAGAATGCCGAATACATGCTTCATGCCTTCCGGATTTTCACGGAGATATTCCACCAGGATCGCACGGTTTTCTTCAAAATTCTTTTCCACACCTACCAGCGCATGGAATGCGGAAGCAATGATCCCGTGAACGGTGATCAGCATAACAGCTTCCCCGTTCATTTCGCTGCAGATGTTCTTTACAAGCTCCACTTCACGGGTGATGATCGGATCATCATGGGAGATGGGCTTCATCTTATTGAGATCAGCGGCACAGTTGATCTCGGTCTGTCTCGGAACCGTATTTTCATTCATGATCTTGCACAGAGAGGTTCCGCTTTCCCGGAAAAATTTCAGGTGGGTATCAACGGCAGCCTGGCCATATTCATTTCCGGCAGGAAAATGAAGCCAGAAGCCGCAGGGCATTTCATCGGGGCGTTCGCCGTTCAGGACCGCAAGTACCTGTTCTTTCTTTGTCATAGTGAGACTCCTTTCATCGGTCAGCAGGATTTGAAGGGATCCCGCCACTACTATGATTAGTTATAGTTTGATTATATACAGAAGCACCGGGAAAATCAACCAGATTTTATAAGGCAGAGGCCGGTAAAATTTATCTTGCCCGTTGCCAAAACAGGAGCAATTTGTTATAATACCCGGAAGAACACAGGATTTTCAGTGCCGTATGGCGGGAGACATACGGGTAAAAGGGAACCGGGTGGGAAGCCCGGACGGTCCGGCCACTGTAATCAGGGAGTGAACCTGCAGGATGTCATTGTATGGAGGGAAGTCCATATGAGAAGGCGCGGGGGAACGAAGATCTGTAAGTCAGGAAACCTGCTGAAAAGGTTGGTGAATTGCTTCCGAAGAAAGCACAGGGTTCATCGAATAAAGCTGCGGATTTTATTCAGATTCACCGACGGGTACACGGCCGCTTCCTGGGGCCGATATTTTTGTGCAATGACACAGACAGGAGGAATTATGAAACGTAGAGGCATGAGTACTCTGGCTCTGCTGCTGTCCTGCTCTATGGCGCTTTCTCCGGTTTCCTATGTAAGGGCCTCGTCATCGTCGGTTTTAGAAGAATCTGAAACGACAGCCGAGGAAGAAACAATACCGGAGGAAACAAAAGCACCGGAGCAGAAACCGGAGGAAGAAACCGGGACAGAACCGGAAACGAAAGAATCTGAGACTGTGGAAACGGTTCCGGAAACAGAGTCTTCCGTGGAGACAGAAGGCGGAGAAACAGACCCAGAAGAAACCAAAACGGAAACAGATGCAGAGACGGAGACCGCAGAAGAACCGACGGAGGCAGAAACGGAAACGGTGCAGCCGACAGCATCTGTACGAAAAGAAGAAGTAAAGAAGATACAGAAAACTGCAGCTGATGCAGCGGAGACCATTGAGAAGATCGCACTTTTCGCAGCAAGGGAGACAGGACTTGCAGTGGCGCCGACTATGGCGATTACCGGTGTTAATGTGCTGAAAAGCAATCCTGAGTCCGAGGACGGATACAGCGAATATGGGATGTTTCCGATCACAGATGCGGTCTGCACGGTAAAAGGAGATCAGATTGAGATCACTTTTAATACAGGCAGAAAAAAAGTTTTCGATGGAATCTATCTTGGTTTAAAGAGTGATGAAGGGAAGACCGTACAGTACAGCGGAAGCGGAAGTCCCGTGACGTTTACGATCCAGGTACCATTATCAAAGAAAAATACCTGGATTCCCGTTACCCTGTATCGTTCAGATAAGGGAACCTGGAATGATAATGAGCTCTGGCTCAGCATTCCGGATGTAACAACCTTGACAAAGCAGCCGGAGGCGGCATCGAAGAAGATCGGAGAAACAGTTTCGCTTTCCGTGGCAGCTGCCGGAACGGCCTCCTATCAGTGGCAGAAGAGCAGCGACAACGGTGCGACCTGGACAGATTGTCAGGGAGCCAATGTGGCAGTTTATGAATTTACCATGAGTGCTGAGACGGCCGGTCTGTACCGCTGCAAGGTAACGGCGGAGGGAAAGATCGGAACCGTTTCCGAGAACGTACAGGTAAGCGTGGCAAGCGAACAGGAGGGATATGTTTCCGATGATGGAGTATCTGCTGTTTATGCGAGTGATGATACCAAGAATCCCGGGAAGGCCTATTCGATGTTTAAAATCGGTGCATCAAAGGTTACGGTAAAGGGAGACCGTCTGGAGGTAAGTATTTGGGTGAAGCCTGCCAGCAGTGGAAAATTCTCCTATGATGCAATTTATATCGGAAACCGGAATGATGAAACGAAGGAGCCGGTCGTTCTGGGGGCAGAGGATCCGACCATGAGCGACAAGCTTCAGAAGTTTACCTTTACGGTACCTGTTTCCATGGCAGGAGGAGAAGCTAACTTTGTCCCGAGAAGTGCTTCCAAGGGAACCTGGAGTGTGAAAAGTTCGCTGGCGTTTAAGCTTCCGAAGCTTTCCGATTTCAAGAAGCCTTCGGTGATCAATATTACGACTCAGCCCAAGGATGTAACCGTTAAGGCAGGAAAGCCGGTAACACTTTCTGTTGAGGCAGCAGGAGAAGCAGGCGTGACCCTGTCCTATCAGTGGCAGAAGAGCAATGGAACCGAATGGGCGGACTGTGAAGGAGAAAGCGCAAAGACCGCAGCTTATGGATTTGTCATGAGCGGGGAAACAGAAGGAAGCTATCGCTGCCGGATCACAGACAGTACCGGAACAACGGTGGTCACTAATACCGTCAGCGCAGCGATTCTGACATCACCGATTGCAACCGGTGACAGAGTGAAAGTGGTAAAGTCAGACGGGGACGAATTCAAGATGTTTACAACAAACTCGTCAAAGGTGATAGAGGATGGCGATGAGCTGGAGATCACCATTACCACGAAGAATACATCGTTTGATGAGCTGTATCTCGGGGAAAATGATGAGGAAAATAAGACTCCGGTGATCCGGGGAACAGAACTGACGGATGGTGGATGGAGCTTCACCTTCCGCGTACCGAAGAGCCAGAAGGGTGCGGTTCTGCCTGTAGCGCTCCATAAAGTGAAGGACGGAAGCTGGTACACAAACCAGGATCTCTGGATCTATATTCCTGATGAGGGAATCGAAACCATTCCCACCGCAGAAAATGAGATCAGACTGACAGAGGGCGGAACAGGAACTGCCTCCAAGAAGCTGAATATCCAGAGCTCCAAGGCAGTATTAAAGGGTGATTCCGTGATCGTAACCCTGAATGTGACCGGAAAAGAGTATGACCGTCTCTACCTCGGGGTTCAGGCAGATTCCAATAAAACACCGGTGATCAGTGGAAGCTATTCGGCGGAGACCGATCTGACAACCTTTACCTTTACGGTTCCGGCAGAAAAGCAGGGCATGAATATTCCGGTGACACCGGGAACTGCAAACAGCTGGTTTACGTATGCGAGAGACTTGTTTATCAGCATTCCCAACCTGGCCGGAAATGCCAATACTTCTGCAGACGGTATTTATGATCTTTACGGATCGGCTTATCCGGCAAGCAATACCTACAGCCTGAATTTTGAGCGGGAGAGCAGCCTCACCATCAAGGGCGATACCGCGACGGTGACCATGGTTACCCAGGCAGGAAATTATGACAAGCTGTATATCGGCGAAGTGTCTGATCCGGATTCAGAAAAGAATGCGAAAGCGGCAGAAGCCGTGGATCGTTCTGATATTGCCAGCGGATATAAGAGCTTTACCTTTACGATTCCCACCGCAGATCTCGGAAAGGATCTGAATTACGTGGTGCATCTGTCCAAGAGCGGTACCTGGGCAGTCAAGGCAGGAACGCTTCATATTAACGGAATCCTGCCGAAGACAGGGGACCTTCCGGATCCGGTTGATCCCAATCCGGTCGATCCGAATCCCGGCGTGAATGCTCCGGCAGACGGCATCTATACCATGGATGTTACCTCCAGCGCCGCCATGTTCCGCGTGGTGAACTGTGTGCTGACTGTCAAAGATGGAAAGATGAGCGCGGTTCTGACCTTAAGCGGAACCGGATACGGTTATTTATATATGGGAACCAAGGAGGAGGCAGCCGCTGCGGCAGCATCCAGGTGGATTCCATTTGTGACAGATGCCGATGGAAAATATACCTATACCGTACCGGTGGAAGCACTGGACAAGGGAATTTCCGTGGCTGCATACTCGACAAAAAATAAAATCTGGTATGACCGGATCCTGACCTTTAACTCCGATACTCTGAAGAAGATCGGTGATGTGGATGATACAGAGCCTGCGGATCCTTCGAATCCGACAAAGCCGTCCGAGCCCGGAAATAACGGAAATGATAATGAAAACAATACGATTCCGGACAATGACGGCAGGGAAGATCATGAATCCAAGTATGAATCCGATACCAGCGGTTCTACAGCTAAGGTGGACAGCGCGACCGGACTGGCGGACGGCGTATATAAGCCCGACAAGTTTTCCTGGTCGGGCGGAACCGGAAAGGTTCGGATCACCTGCAACAAGATCACCGTGAAGAACGGTCAGGCTTATGCGACACTGGTATTCAGCAGCAGCTCCTATCAGTATGTAAAGGCAAACGGAAACACCTATTACACCACAAAGAGCGGCGGATCGGCAATGGTTACGATTCCCATCGCATTAAATAAAAACAACAAGATTATCGGCATGACCACGAAGATGAGTGCGGCTCATGAGATCGAATACAGCATCTTCGTATATCTGGCTGTGGACGGAGCACAGTCCATCGGTGAGAACAGCAACAAGAAGCTGGATGAGGAAGCGCCGGAGATCATCGGTCTGGAGTATCAGTCCGAGACCAAGCTGGATTATGCCGAGTATTTTAAGATTTATCATTATGATCAGGGAATCGTGCTTCTGGAGATCGATACCACAAAGGATACGGCAAGAGATCCGGAAAAACAGGAGTCTGAGGATTCCGAGAGCACGGCAGATGACAAGGCAGATCAGACGGAAAACAAGAAGACAGATGCTGCCGAAGAAACAGAAGACTCCTCCGGACAGGCGGCTGACAGCAATATCGTGGACGGTGAGGAGCTGGTTCCCAGCGAGGCAGAAAAGGCCGCAGAGCTCTATAAGGGCAATGTGGTAAAATATCTGCTGATCCCGGCCGGCGTGGAGGTTCCTGTTGGTCTGGAGGACGACATGATCCTGGTTCAGATGCCTGAGAAGGACGAGGATGCAGACGGGACCTCTGATACAAAGAAGGACGATACAAAGAATAAGGACTCTGCTTCTGAAAAGAAGAGCGATGAGGAAGAATGGATCACAGAGCGGAAGGCCTATGTGGCTGATGAAGCACTTCTGGAGACCATGAAGGAGCTGGGCCTGTTAGACATGGTGGCAGCAGTCGGCATGGAGAAGGAGGAGTGCCAGGTTCCCGAGATCGTTCAGAAGATGGAAGCAGAGCAGGGCGAAAAGACGGCAGAGATCGTTTATGGCGGACTCTTTGATATGCCAGACTTTAAGACTCTGATCAAGCAGGAAGTCAATCTGGCTCTTATGCCGGCAGAGCTTCTTCCCAGGGAGGAAGAAACCGGTACCGAGAATGCAGACAGGACAAAGACTGAAGCAAAGGCTGTGACCGGAACAAAAACCGACAAGGCAGCCGCAGACGAAACGGAGGAAACCGATGAGCCTCTTTCTGTGGAAGCACAGACAAAGCTTTATGAGGATCTGACCGAGAAGTTTGCCATGTTTGACATTCCGGTGATCGTGGACCGTTCCGCAGATGAAAAGACGGAGCTGGCAAAATACGAGTGGATCAAGGTTTATGGTGTCCTGTTCGGCTGTGAGGAAAAAACAGACGAGCTGTTTCAGGATGCTGTGAAAGAAGCAAAGCAGCAGGAGAGCAGATCATGAGAAAGAAGTTTTATCGCCTGACCGCTCTGGCTTTGTCAGCAGTCCTCCTTCTGGGGGGCTGCGGCAGCCGGACGGCAGAAAATACAGAGACCACAAAGGCTGCGGCCGAGACGACGGCCGCAGCAGCGGAAACAACGGAAAGCGAATCAAAGGCGGACGGAGAAACGGAAGCTGAGGAAAGCAGCAGGGCAGCTCAGAAAGATGAAAATGCACCGGAGCTTCCCGGACTGACTTATGAATCCACCATGGAGCTGACCTATGCGGAGTGCTTTGATGTATACAATTATGAGGGCGGCTATTCCCTGATCGATGTTCATGACAGCGCCAGATATCTGGTGGTTCCCGACGGGAAGGAAGCACCGGAGGGGTTGGATTCGGACATCATCGTGCTCCAGAAGCCGTTAAATAAGATCTATCTGGCGGCTACCTCTGCCATGGCATTGTTTGATTCCATCGATGCCCTGGATTCGATCCGGTTAAGCGGAACTCAGGCATCCGGCTGGTATATTGAGGATGCGGTGACTGCCATGAACGATGGAAAGATTCTTTATGCCGGAAAGTACAGCGAGCCGGATTATGAGCTTCTGGTAGACGAGGGCTGCAATCTGGCCATTGAGTCCACCATGATCCTTCACACGCCCAAGGTTCAGGAAATGATCGAAATGCTGGATATTCCGGTATTCATCGACCGATCCAGCTATGAGACCCATCCGCTGGGAAGAACCGAGTGGATCAAGGTTTATGGTGTCCTTACCGACAAGGTAAGTGAAGCAGAGCAGTTCTTTGAGGAGCAGACAAAGGTCATCAGTGATCTGAAGGATTTCCAGAACACCGAGAAGACGGTGGCATTCTTCTATGTGAGCACCGACGGCTCCGTGGTTGTGCGGAAGGCAACTGATTATATTCCCAAGATGATCGAGATCGCCGGCGGCCGCTATGCCTTCGCGGATCTGGCGGACGATTCCGGAAAAACCAACGTTTCCCTGTCCATGGAGGAATTTTATGCAACGGCAGTCAATGCCGACTATCTGGTATATAATGCGGCCATCGATTCCCCCATCCAGAGCATGGATGAGCTGATCGGCAAGAGCGAGCTGTTTGCAGATTTCAAGGCCGTAAAAGAGGGGAATGTCTGGACAACAGGAAAATCCCTGTATCAGGCAACCGACATCGTCGGAGAGCTGATCCGCGACCTGAATCTCATGCTGACAGACGGGGACGCTTCCCAGATGACCTTCTTAACAAAAGTACAGTAAAAGAGGAATGATATGCAGCAGAACTTTCACATGGAAAATTTTAAACGACGCTCGCGTTATGTGCTGGTGTTCGCCGTTCTGACCGCAGCCTTTCTGGCCATCACGGTGCTGAATATCAATACGGGGAATGTGGATATTTCTGTTCCGGAGATCCTCCGGATCATCTTTAAGGGCGGAGGCTCCCAGACAGAGTATAACATCATCTGGAAGATCCGCCTGCCCCGGATCCTCATGGCGGCATTGCTGGGAGGGGCGCTGTCCCTTTCTGGTTTTCTGCTGCAGACCTTTTTTGAAAATCCGATTGCCGGTCCGTTTGTGCTGGGAATCTCTTCCGGTGCGAAGATGGTGGTGGCATTGACCATGATTTATTTTCTGGAGAAATTCCGGACGGTTTCCTCTTACACGCTGATCCTGGCGGCGTTTATCGGATCGCTGATCACGATCGGTTTTATCCTGCTGTTTTCAAGAAGGCTGCGCCACATGGCGACGCTTCTGGTGGCCGGTATCATGGTCGGGTATATCTGCTCTGCGGTTACGGATTTTGTGATTACCTTTGCAGAGGATTCCGATATCGTGAATCTTCACGGCTGGTCCCAGGGCAGCTTTTCGGGCATGAGCTGGAGTAATGTGGCAGTGGCGGCAGTGGTGGTCGGGATTACGGTCTGCATCACATTTTTCTTGTCCAAGCCCATCGGCGCGTATCAGCTTGGTGAGGCTTATGCACAGAGCATGGGGGTTAATATTAAGGCATTCCGGGTGGCACTGATCCTGCTGTCCAGTATTCTGTCAGCCTGTGTGACGGCCTTTGCCGGCCCCATTTCCTTTGTCGGGATCGCTGTGCCGTATCTGATCAAGCAGTGTCTCGGCACCTCGCGGCCTCTGGTGGTGATCCCGGGAACATTCTTAGGCGGAGCCGTGTTCTGCATGCTGTGCGATCTCATTGCCAGGACTGCCTTTGCACCGCTGGAACTGAACATCAGCACGGTAACATCGGTGTTTGGTGCGCCTATCGTGATCTTTATGATGTTAAAACGGCAGAAAGGAAAGCGCTGATGGAAGAGTACTATCTGAAGCTGGAAAATCTGGAGGTGGGCTATGACGGAACCCCGCTGATCCATGATATCAACATCGGGATCCGGAAGGGGGAGATCGTGACCCTCATCGGCCCCAACGGCTCCGGAAAATCCACGATCTTAAAGAGCATTACCAGACAGCTGAAGCTCATCGGCGGAAAAGCCGTTCTGGATCAGAATGATATCGGTTCCATGTCTTATAAGAGCCTTTCCACGAAAATGGCGGTGGTTCTGACGGAGCGCATGAAGCCGGAGCTGATGACCTGCCATGACATTGTTGCCACCGGCCGTTATCCCTATACGGGACGGCTGGGGATTCTGAGCCGGGAGGACGAGAAAAAGGTGGAGGACGCCATGTGCGCCGTTCATGCAGAGAATCTGGGAAGCCGGGATTTTAATGCCATCAGTGACGGACAGCGCCAGAGGGTCCTGCTGGCCAGAGCCATCTGCCAGGAGCCGGAGATCATCATTTTAGATGAGCCTACCTCGTTTCTGGATATCCGCCACAAGCTGGAGCTTCTGTCCATTCTGAACACCATGGCGAGGGAGAAGCAGATCACGGTGGTCATGTCCCTCCATGAGATCGATCTGGCCCAGAAGGTTTCTGATAAGATCCTCTGCGTCAAGGGTGAGTATATTTCCCATTACGGCCGGCCGGAGGAGATCTTCCGGGAGGAGATCATACGGGAACTGTATGAGATCGATAACGGATCCTACGATCCCTGCTTCGGAAGCATCGAGCTTCCGGGGATTCTGGGAGAGCCGCAGGTACTGGTGCTTTCAGCCTGCGGGACGGGAATCCCGGTCTACCGCAGACTTCAGAAGGAGCAGATCCCCTTTGCGGCGGCCATTCTTTATGAGAACGATCTGGATTACCGGCTGGCCAGGGTTCTGGCGTCAAGGGTCGTTTCCGAGACTCCGTTTCAGGAGATCAGCGACCAGGCTTTTTCGGAGGCACTGAAGCTGGTTCGGTCCTGTGACCGGGTCATCGATGCAGGTGTGCCCATCGGCTCCTGCAATCGCCGTATGGAGGAGCTTTTTAGGGCTGCGGGAGAAAAGCTGAAAAAAATCTAATATTTATAAAGAATTCAAAAAAATTAGAAAAAAACAAAAAAGCCGGACGCTGCGGGGTTGACAATCCGGGCGCTCCGGCTTATAATGTCAATACTGATTCTTCACAAACCAGGGCTTGTACTGGTTTCGACGGGGGTTCAGAAATCTGGGAAGCCATCCGTAGACCATGACTGCGTCACCAACATGGAAACCTAAATATAAACGCAGACGAACAGTTAGCGTACGCTGCTTAATTGCAGCTGTCGGCCTTAGGTCTCCCGCAGCTTAAGTAACCGGCATCGACGATGCGGGGAACTTCGCCTCCTAAGCTTTGCAGAGGTGGAAGATCTGATGAAGCTACTGAGCATGGAAGCCTGTCTTTCGGCATTCATGTGAGGGAATGTCCGTAGAGAGACTGTGATGGAAGAAACCTGGCTGGAAGGACTTTCGGACAGGGGTTCGATTCCCCTCAGGTCCA
>CAKRJM010000047.1 GCA_934351765.1 uncultured Lachnospiraceae bacterium
TATCTCCACCGGCGGCGGCGCTTCCCTGGAATTCCTGGAAGGCAAAGAACTGCCCGGCGTAGCGGCTGCGAACGATAGATAAGCCGAAGAAACAAAAGGAAGCGCGAGCAAAGCGAGCATTTACTTTTGTCTGAGGCTTATCACGACAGAACCGGCAAGCGCGTAAGCGCGGGATCCGCGTAAAGCGGATTGGTTCTGGAGTTGAAAACCAGCTCTCCGCCCTCAGCGAGGCGAAGCAAGCGCCAGGGCAGGAGAGGATACCCGACGAAGAAACAATCATTATCAAATATAGGAGAACAAAATAATGGCAAGAAAGAAAATTATCGCTGGCAACTGGAAAATGAACATGACTCCCAGCCAGGCAGTAGAACTGATCAACACCTTAAAGCCCCTGGTACAGACAGAAGAAGCAGACGTTGTATTCTGCGTACCTGCGATCGATATCATCCCTGCAATCGAGGCTGCAAAGGGAACCAACATCCAGATCGGTGCTGAGAATATGTACTTCGAGGAGAAGGGCGCTTTCACCGGCGAGATCTCCCCTGCAATGCTGACAGATGTAGGCGTTAAGTATGTGATCATCGGACATTCTGAGAGAAGACAGTATTTCGCTGAGACAAACGAGACTGTAAACAAGAAGGTTCTGAAGGCATTTGAGCATGGCATTACTCCCATTGTATGCTGCGGCGAGACTCTGGAGCAGAGAGAGCAGGGCGTAACCATGGACTTCATCCGTCAGCAGGTTAAGATTGCTTTCCTCGGCGTAACCGCTGAGCAGGCAAAAACTGCAGTTATCGCTTATGAGCCCATCTGGGCAATCGGAACCGGCAAGACTGCTACAACTGAGCAGGCTGAGGAGGTTTGCTGCGGTATCCGTAAGTGCATTGCTGAGATCTATGATGAAGCAACTGCAGAAGCAATCCGTATCCAGTACGGCGGAAGCGTAAATCCCAAGACTGCTCCCGAACTGTTTGTTCAGGCAGACATCGATGGCGGCCTGGTAGGCGGCGCAGCTCTTAAAGCTGATTTTGGCCAGATCGTAAACTGGAAGTAAAATCCATCAGGAATCAGCGTAAGCAATTACAAAGAGAGAAAACACGAGGCGGTGTATCCCGAATGGGAGACACCGCCTCGTGTGCGTTAAAAGGTATTTGTAAGAATCATATGCTGATAATATCCGCGCGGAGTAATCGTAAAGCCCGATCCATCTGGTTTTCCTGGATGGCTTCCAGAATGGGGCCGTGAAATGCGGGAAAATCATGGAAGATGTGGGAGTGCCATTCGTTCCAGCGGGCCTGGGCATAAGCCCGTGTCTGCATGGACATGGCAGAACGGAGATTATTGTAGGCGTACTGGTTTCCGTAGATCTCAAAAAATGCCAGATGGAACCGCAGGTTGTTGTTCCAGTTGGTAATGGCATCACCGGCCTTCTTCTGTTCCAAGTCTTCCTGTACCATGGCAGAAAGACGTTCTATCGCATCGGGGGTCAGCTTTCGCCAGTATTCCTGCATGAAGCCGCATTCTAACACGCTTCGGTAGGCTTTAACGTTGGCAACATCCGTATCGGTGACGGGTGTGATTTTGTAGCCGTAGTAGGGGATGCTGTAAAGTACCTTTTCGTTACATAACTCAATGAGGGCTTCCCGGACGGGAGCACGGCTTACGCTGAATTTTTCCATCAATCCCTTTTCATTTATGACCTGATCGGAGGGATAGACACCGATGATAATGTCGTTAAGGATCGAAGTGTAAATCTGATTTTTTAAACTAGTATTATTAGTGTTCATTTGTTTTGTCCCTTCAAATGCCTGCATTTGAATTTTATTATAACTTTTTAAATCGCGTTTGTCAATTGAAAGTCAAAATGCACAAAAAGAACAAGGACGAAGTGTGCCCGTTTGACAAAATGATGCAGAATAAAATAAATTTACCAAAAAACTATTGACAAGATAATATATGACTGATATGATTAGTTCATAAACAGTGCAGATGTTACAGAAAACGCACGAAAAAGGCAAAGAAAAAGGAAAAACGATCAGGAGGATCAGAGTATGGCAATTAAGAATGTGTCTCTCGTCTATGATGAGAAAGTAAACATTAACCGGAAAGCAATCGAGCACCGTGCAACCTGGATGGGACTTACTTACCAGGAGGGTGTAAAGGAAGGCGTTGATGCAGAGGGTATCGCAAGAAAGGCCATCCGTGCAACAGGTCATTTCCACGGAGAAGGCTTTAAGGCAGCCTGCGAAGATCCTTCGGATTTAAGACAGTTTGAGCATGCATTCCTGGATGATCTTGGAAAATCCACATTCCAGATGGATGTAACGGAGTGTACAAAAGATGATCTGAAGATTGAATTCCATTATTGCCCCTTACTGGCGGCATGGAAGAAACAGGGCATTGATGATGAAACATGTGCAAAGCTCTGTGATATGGCAATGGACGGTGACAGAGGAATTGCAGAGTCCATGGGACTTACCCTGGATCTGACTGACACCATTGCGAAAGGATGTCCGGTATGCAAGCTTCACTTCCATAAATAAGAAGTATAATGGAAGAATGAGACGAGCATGCTCACATTATAAAAAAGGGAGGTAGAAACATGAAAAAACAGGTTTTAGCACTTTCTCTTTCCGTTGTAATGGCTGTATCTGCATTAGCTGGATGCGGTTCCAAGAACGAGAAAGAGACAACCGCTGCCGGAACAAAGGCAGCTGAAGAGACAAAGGCTGGAGAAACAAAGGCAGACGACAGCAAGGAAACAAAGGCAGCTGCAAGCGGTGATTTCAAGGGTACCATTAAGTTAGGCGGCCTGGCACCTCTGACCGGCAACTACGCTGAGTACGGCAAGGGCTTTGATATCGGCTTTAACAAAGCAATCGAGGAGATCAATGCTGCCGGCGGCGCAAACGGCTACAAACTGGAAATTGATATCAAGGATACCCAGGGTGATGCGGTTACATCTTCCACAATGGCAACTGACTTTGCTGAGAACGATGAAATTATGGCAATCCTCGGTGACTTCACATCCGGTGCCTGCAAGGCAAACGCAGAGATCTGCGACCGTTACGGAATCACTCAGTTAAGCCCTACGGCATCTGCACCTGATTACGCTTCCATGAGCAAGTACTGCTTCGGTATCATGGGACGTCAGGATGCTGAGGCTCCTTACCTGGCAAAGTACATCCTTGGCAAATACCTTGGAGTAAAGAAGGTAGCTGTTATCCGTGTGGACAGTGACTGGGGTCAGTCCTGCTACGATAACTTCCTTCCTGCAGCAGAGGCTGAGGGCCTGGAAGTAACTGTTGAGAAGTATGCTTCCGGTGAGAAGGACTTCAGTGCTCTGATCACCAAGATGCAGTCCGTAAATCCCGATGTTCTGGTTGTTATGGATCAGGGCGATGCAGTTGCTCAGGTATTCAACCAGGCAGATGCTGCAGGCTGGGAGATCAAGCATGTTGCTTTAGGGCCTGGAACCTCTGAGCAGGTTGCTAAGCAGTTAACCGATCAGAACAATCTGATCGTAACCTCTCCGTTCTTCTTTGACCCGAACGATGCAGAGCTGACTGCTTGGGCAAAATGGTTCGAAGGTGAAGCAGGATTCGCTCCTACTATCCACCCTGCATGCGCTTACGACTGTGTATACCTGATCGCTGAGGCAATCAAGTCCATCGGCGATGGCGAGATCACTCGTGATGCAATCCGTGATGCACTTGCAAACCTGCCTACCTACACCGGCGTTACCGGCGAGATCAAGTTTACCGAAGATGGCGACATCAACCGTAACTACATGATCTGTGGTGTTAAGGACGGCGAATGGACCGTACTGGAAGGCTTTGACTATTCCAAGTAAGAAAACGATCAGTAAAAATCATTGAACAAGAAGCGGGGCGGCGTGAGCAATTTCGCCGTCCCCTCTTTCGTAATGGAGGAAGAGCATGGGATATATTCTCAATCAGCTCCTTAACGGAATCTGCCAGGGTTCAATTTACGCGCTGATGGCCATTGGTTATTCCGTTATCGTAGGCGTAGTAGGTATGGTAACCTTCACATACGGCGAGGTTATGATGATAGGTGCCTTCTCTGCATATTATATTTTCCAGGGAGTGGGAAACAATCTTCCGCTCGCAATTCTGGCAGCCTTTGTAGGCTCCTTTATAATCGGTATTGTGATTTATAAGCTGTGCTATGAGCGTTTCTTCAATGCTCCCCGGCATATTTCCCTTTTATGTACCATCGGAATCAGTATGCTGTTAAAGAACCTGGCTCAGATCGTGTTTGGACCTGAAACAAAGCCGGTTTTGAACATCATTGATAATAAGACGTTTAATATCAACCTTTTTGGAGCAGTGTTAAACATCAAGCTCCTTCAGATCGTAATTATTATTCTGGTAATCGTACTGGCTGTGGCCTTGACTCTGTTCTTTAACAAGACCAAGTGGGGCGTTATGCTTCGTGCAGTCAGCCAGAATAAGGATGCTTCCTATTTAATGGGTATCAACGTGAAGCGGACAGCGCTTCTCGGAAACTGTATCGGCTGCGGCTTTGGTGGTATCGCAGGTATCCTGCTTTCCATTTACTATTATTCCGTATCTGCAACCATGGGCTCCAGCTACAGTATGAAGGCATTCGCAGCTTCCGTACTTGGTGGTCTGGTTGACATCCGGTTCTCTGCCCTTGGCGGTCTGTGCATCGGTATTATCGAGAACCTTGGTATTGTTGCAAGTGCAGCCGTGTTCCGTGATGTATTCGCGTTCGCATTCCTGATCCTTGTACTGTTATTCAGACCTCAGGGATTCGTAAGCAAGAAGGGGGCGAGAGTATAATGCAGAAAATAAAAGAATTTTACAGCAAGTACAAAGTGTGGGTTCTGCTCGCTCTGTTTGTGGTCATGGCGATTCTGCCCTTTGTGATTAAGAAGACCCTTTATATCCGTTACTTATGCAATATTATGATGTATGCAACTCTGGCCGGTTCCCTGAATGCGATCAATGGATACAGCGGACAGATGTGTCTCGGACAGGCAGGCTTCTTCGCTATCGGCGCATATACCGGTGCAGCTCTTTCCAAGAATTTCGGAATCAGCTTCTGGCTTCTGCTGCTCGTCGGCGGTATCCTGGCTATGCTGGTCGGCTTCATCGTAAGTCTTCCGACGCTGAGACTGAACGGAATTTACTTATCCATCACAACGCTGGGAGCATCGGAAATCATCCGTATTATTGCCCAGACCTGGACACCGGTTACCGGCGGTTCCCTCGGTATCAAGCAGATCCCCTATCCGTCCTTCTTCGGTCTGGATCTGTTCAAGCCGAAATATTATTACTTCATCTTCTTATTCTTACTGGTTCTGTTCCTGTTCGTGACAAACCGTGTACTTAAGTCCCGTGTGGGCCGTGCATGGATGTCGATCCGTGAGGATCAGATCGCAGCAAAGTCTCTTGGTGTTGAGACAAGCTTTTATAAGTCTGCAAACTTTATGTACGGAGCATTCTGGGCAGGCGTGATCGGCGTTGCCTATGCACCGTTTGTAAACTACATTGAGGCTTCTCAGTTCACCACCGATGCCGGATTCAATGTACTGGCTATGGTTGTTCTTGGTGGACAGGGTACGCTTGCAGGACCGATCCTTGGTGCAGCGGTTGTTACCGTGTTGACTGAGGCCCTTCGTTTCCTGGAAAGCTGGAGATATGTGATCTATGCAATTCTCATCATCGCAATGATGTGGATCCGTCCTCAGGGTCTGATCGGTGCCTCCAAGTCTATGCTGGCAGGCGGCAAGATCAAGATGAAAGAGGAAAAAGCAAAGAAGACAGAAGGAGGAAAGGCATAATGAGTGAAGTTCCTGTACTGGAAGCAAAAGGCATTTGCAAATACTTCGGTGGTCTGAAGGCAGTAGAATCGGTTGATATGAAGATCATGAAGGGAGATGTCTTCGGCATTATCGGCCCTAACGGAGCCGGAAAGACAACCTTCTTTAACATGTGTACCGGTGTATATACCCCCACAAAGGGTGAGATCTTTCTTCAGGGAGAAAACATCACAAAGATGACTCCCGACCAGATCGCAAGAAAGAAGATGGCAAGAACCTTCCAGAACCTGCAGTTATTCAAGTTCATGAGCGTTCTGGATAATGTAAAGATCGGATGCCATACTCAGACGAAATCCAACATGGCGGACGCAATCCTCCATACAAAGAGATATAAGGCAGACGAAAAATATGCGGTAGAGAAGAGCCTGGAGATCCTGGAATCCATCGGACTGGCAGATTACAAGGATACCATGGCAGGCAACCTGGCTTACGGTATGCAGAGAAAGGTTGAGATTGCCAGAGCGCTGGCTCTTGACCCGGTGATCCTGCTTCTCGATGAGCCTGCTGCCGGCATGAATCCCAATGAGACCGAGTCTCTCCGTGAGTTTATTCTGATGCTGAATGAAAAGGGCTATACCATCGCAGTTATCGAGCATGATATGAAATTTATTATGAATTCCTGTAACAGAATTCTGGTTCTGAACTTCGGTCAGAAGCTCTGCGAGGGAACACCTGATGAGATCAAGGCAAACAAGGAAGTCCAGGAGGCTTACTTCGGTAAGGGCATTGTTGCCGGAGAGGCGGTGAAAGTAAATGGCTGAGACATTGTTAAAGGTTGAGAATCTGTCGGTAAACTATGGTTATATCATTGCACTGAGCAATGTAAATCTGGAGATCAATAAGGGTGAGATCGTTACCCTGATCGGTTCCAATGGCGCCGGAAAAACTTCTACGCTGATGGCGATCTCCAACCTGGTAGAGAAACGCCCCGGAAGCAAGATCACCTTCAAGGGCCAGGATATTACAAAGCTTCATGCAAACAAGATCGTTCACATGGGCATGTGTCACGTGCCGGAGGGACGTAAGATTTTCCCGGCTCTGTCCGTTTATGAAAACCTGCGGGCAGGTGCTCTTGGAAACAAGAATATGACAAAAGCAAAATTTCAGGAACTGGTGGAAGAGCAGTATACGCTGTTCCCCAGACTGAAGGAACGTTATAAGCAGGCAGGCGGAAGCTTATCCGGCGGCGAACAGCAGATGCTTGCGATTGCAAGAGGTCTGATGATGGATCCTGACATCGTGATGCTGGACGAGCCCTCCCTTGGTCTTGCCCCCATTGTCATCGAAGATATCTTCGAACTGATCGTAAAGATCCGGGACATGGGAAAAACAATTTTGCTGATCGAGCAGAATGCATCGGTTGCGCTTTCCATTGCAGACCGTGGTTATGTAATGGAAACTGGAAACATTACACTCCAGGGAACCGGTCAGGAACTGCTTGTGAACCCCGAGGTAAAGAAAGCTTACCTGGGTGCATAAAAGTAACATATTATATTTACCCTATACAGCGGCCCGCCTGAGCTTCAGGCGGGGCTGCGGTCTGTATGGAACATTTCTGACAGGAAAGGAAAGAGGTACTAAAGTATGGAAAGGAACATTTACGACAACTATCTGACAATTTTAAAGGCAGAGCTGTTGCCCGCCATGGGCTGTACGGAGCCCATTGCCGTGGCATTCGCAGCAGCCAAGGCAAGGGCTGTACTGGGCAAGATGCCTGAACGTATGGACATGTATTGCAGCGGCAATATCGTGAAAAACGTAAAAGGCGTAGTAGTTCCCAATTCCGGCGGACAGATGGGTATCGACGTGGCAGCTGTTTTAGGTGTTGTCGGCGGTCGGGAAGATCTGGAGCTGGAAGTTGTGAACAGTGTAACCGAAGAGCAGAGTGAAAAGACAAGAGATCTGGTAAAATCCGGTATGTGCGACTGCCATCTTCAGGAGGGTGAAGAAAATCTTTACATCCGCGCCGAAGTATTTGCGGGAGAGGAAAGCGCCATTGTTGAAGTAAAGACAAAGCACAATCATATTTCCAGAATCGAGAAGAACGGAAAGGTTCTGTTTTCTCAGGATGATCTGGAGGCCGGATCCCAGGGCGACAAGAGCAAGCTGAACCTGAAAGACATTTATGAGTTTGCAAACACCGTAGAGCTGGAGGATGTAAAGCCTCTGATGCAGCGTCAGCTGGATTATAATGAAGCCATCGCAAAAGAAGGCCTTGCAAATCCCTGGGGCTCCATGGTCGGACAGACACTTCTGGAGGTAAACGGTGATTCAGACTGGAGGATCAAGGCAAAAGCCATGGCAGCGGCAGGCTCTGATGCCCGTATGAGCGGCTGTGCACTTCCCGTTGTGATCAACTCCGGAAGCGGAAATCAGGGAATTACTGTCAGCATGCCCATCTTAGTCTATGCAAAAAAGGTTGGCTGTTCGGAAGAAAAAATGCTGCGCGCACTGACTCTGGCAAACCTCCTTTCCTTACATCAGAAACGTTACATCGGCAACCTGTCTGCTTACTGTGGTGCAACCAGCGCCGGATGCTCCGCAGCCTGCGGTATTGCTTACATTGACGGAGCATCTCTGGATGTGATCGGCCATACCATTATTAATGCCATCAGCACCATCGGCGGCATGGTATGTGACGGTGCAAAGTCCTCCTGTGCATCAAAGATTGCAAGTGCTGTGGATGCAGGTCTTCTGGGCTATGAGCTGGCCAAGAGAGACCGGAGCTTCAAGCCCGGCGAAGGCATGGTCGTAGAAGATATGGAACAGACCATCCGCAACATTGGACGTATGGGACGTGAAGGAATGAAATCCACTGATGTGGAGATCCTGAACATCATGCTTGGAAAATAAGAGGTTCTGAGTCTGCGGTTTTGGGGAAAACCGGAGAAACAGAAACTTAAAAGTTTGTTCGTGGGTGCCTGAACAGGCATTTTGGGGAAGGTATATGGATAGGGACGCCTGGAAACAGGCGTCCTTTTGGTATCTGCAGGAAAGATTTTCTGCATCGGGGCTTGCGTCGGACAAAAAAATAAGGTACAATGCACGGTGGAAACAAACGGTTTCATTTGGAAAACCATAGAGATAAAGGAGAATGATTATGAGTAAAAAACCTACGGTACTGATGATCCTCGATGGATACGGCCTCAATGACCGCCATGACGGCAACGCCGTATATGAAGCAAAGACTCCGGTTATGGATGCGTTAATGAAGGACTGTCCTTTTGTAAAGGGCAATGCGAGCGGTCTGGCAGTGGGACTTCCCGACGGACAGATGGGCAACTCTGAGGTTGGTCATATGAATATGGGCGCAGGCCGGATCGTATATCAGGATCTTACCAGAATCACCAAGGAGATCCAGGACGGCGATTTCTTTAAGAACGAAGCGTTTGCCGAAGCTGTGGCAAACTGCAAGAAGAATGATTCTGCCCTTCACCTGTACGGACTGGTTTCTGACGGCGGCGTGCACAGCCATATCACCCATATCTTCGGTCTTCTGGAGCTGGCTAAGAGAGAGGGACTTTCCAAGGTATATGTTCACTGCTTCCTGGACGGCCGTGATACCCCGCCGGCTTCCGGAAAGGATTATGTGGCACAGCTGGTAGAGAAGATGAACGAGCTTGGTGTCGGTAAGGTGGCTTCCGTAAGCGGCCGTTACTATGCCATGGACCGTGATAACCGCTGGGATCGTGTAGAGCTTGCCTACAAGGCACTCACCAGGGGTGAGGGCAAGACGGGAACCGATCCGGTAAAACTGATCCAGGATTCCTACGATGAGGGTGTGACCGATGAGTTCGTAGTTCCCACGGTTGTAATGGAAAACGGCGCGCCTGTGGCGACCATCAAGACCGGCGATTCCGTGATCTTCTTTAACTTCCGTCCCGACCGCGCAAGAGAGCTGACCAGAGTGTTCTGTGCCGATGAGTTTGACGGCTTTGACCGCGGCGAGAGGGTAGTGACTACCTATGTCTGCTTCACCGAATATGATGTGACCATTCCAAACAAGCTGGTTGCCTTCCATAAAGTAGAGATTACCAATACCTTTGGTGAATTTCTGGCTGCAAAGCATATGACCCAGGCAAGAATTGCTGAGACTGAGAAATATGCCCACGTAACCTTTTTCTTCAATGGAGGCGTGGAGGCACCTAACGCAGGAGAAGACCGGATTCTGGTAAAATCCCCCAAGGTTGCGACTTATGATCTCCAGCCGGAGATGAGCGCCTATGAGGTATGCGATAAGCTGACTGGCGCAATCCGTTCCGGAAAGTATGATGTGATCATTATTAACTTCGCAAATCCGGATATGGTTGGTCATACCGGTGTGGAAGCAGCTGCTATCAAGGCTGTGGAAACGGTAGATGAGTGTGTCGGAAAGGCTGTGGAGGCAATAAAGGAAGTGAACGGCCAGATGTTCATCTGTGCAGATCATGGAAATGCAGAGCAGCTGGTGGATTATGAGACCGGAGAGCCTTACACTGCTCATACCACAAACCCTGTTCCGTTCATTCTGGTAAATGCAGATCCTGCTTACAGTCTGAGAGAGGGCGGCTGTCTGGCAGACATCGCACCGACGCTGATCGAGCTTATGGGACTGGAGCAGCCTAAGGAAATGACCGGAAAATCCCTGCTGGTGAGAAAACAGGCAGATTAAAGCGGAATTGAAAATCATAGTTTTTAGTTTCATAGGATGCAGTTTCCTGAGAAATAAAAGAAGCGCCTGTCCGGCGGCTCCAGATGGAGAAACCGGGCAGGCGTTTTTACTTAAAAATCCGGAAAATTTATAAATAAGTCAAGTTCACTTCTTTTACCAGCTCATCTACCAGCTCTCTTGCGGGCGGCTTTGTTCCGATGGTGGTGCAGGCACCCGCGGAGGCGGCGATGGCCAGCTTTGCGGAGTCTTCATAGGGAAGCTCTGTGTCCAGTCCATAAGCCAGGGCGGCTAACATGGCATCACCCGATCCGACTGTGGAGTGGGCCTGGATCTGGATACCGCTGACCGTAAACACCCTGTTGTGATCCAGAAAAACAGCGCCGTTTTGTCCGCGGGAGACCGCGATGGTATTGATTCCCTTTCCTAAAAGCTCTTTTCCAAGATCCACGATGGTGTCGGTGGAAAGCTCGCCTTCAAGACCGAACAGACCGGCAAGCTCAAAGACGTTGGGCTTGATCAGAAATGGTTTTGCCTTGATGGATTCCTTCAGCAGATCGCCGGAGGCATCGATCATGACGGTTGCCTGGCGCTTCCGCAGTTTTCTGGTCAGATACGCATAAATATCTCTTGGAACACTGGCGGGGACGCTGCCGGAGAATGCAAAGATTGAAGAGGGGCGTGCCAGCTCCTCCAGATTTTTTACCAGAGCATCGATGTTCTGCCGGGTGATCTCCGGGCCTGGTTCGTTAAACTCGGTTACAAAGCCCTTTTTTGTGGTATCGACTACTTTGATGTTGGTGCGTGTTTCACCGTCGATATGAATAAAATCGTGGCCGATATCCATATCCTCCAGCGCATGCTCGATCATATGGCCGGAGTTTCCCCCAAGAAAACCGGTAGCGATGGTGGAGCCGCCCAGGGCATGAATGGTTTTTGATACGTTGATGCCTTTTCCGCCGGCGTCCTGGATGACTTTTGTGACCCGGTGGACACTTCCGGCCTGAAATCCGTTTACATCCAGCGTTTTGTCGATGGCCGGATTCATTGTGACTGTGATTATCATATTACCTCTCCCATCTGAATTGTGAAGATGTTGGTTGGGTCATTCCGGCATTTTGAGGGTTTCTTATGCGCAGAATGGTTCCATATTGTCTATATTTTATCATATTGCCGAAATAAGGGAAAGAGATTCTTTTCAATTTATCTAATTTTTAAGGGAAAAATATCTGGACTAATTCGCGGTTTTGTGAGAAAATATAACAGAATATGATGTTGAATAGAATATATATTCTGAAAGGAGTCTTAACATGATTTATTCACGCGAAGTAGAAGAAATGTGTCCCGTTGCTCAGGGCGTTCATCACGGCGCTGCTCCGATCCCGGAGGAAGCAAAATGGGTTCAGGCCAAAGAGGTAAAGGATATTTCCGGTTTTACCCATGGTGTGGGCTGGTGTGCTCCTCAGCAGGGCGCCTGCAAGCTGTCCCTGAACGTAAAGGACGGTATTATCCAGGAAGCGCTTGTTGAGACCATCGGATGTTCCGGTATGACTCACTCCGCAGCTATGGCAGCAGAGATTCTTCCCGGCCTGACCGTTATGGAAGCTCTGAACACAGACCTTGTATGTGATGCCATCAATACAGCAATGAGAGAGCTGTTCCTTCAGATCGTATACGGCAGAAGCCAGAGTGCATTCTCCGAAGAAGGTCTTGCAATCGGCGCCGGTCTTGAGGACCTTGGCAAGGGTCTTCGTTCCCAGGTTGGTACCATGTACGGTACTCTGAAGAAGGGTCCCCGTT
>CAKRJM010000048.1 GCA_934351765.1 uncultured Lachnospiraceae bacterium
GGATGTCTCCGACACATTCAGGTTATTCTCAAAAAACTTATTGATGGTAACAAGCGTCTCCTCGTCCAGATCATCCGGCGATTTTCCGTCAAAAATCTCTTTGATGAACATCCGGCACAGCGAAACCGGAAGCTGATAGATCAGACGGCCGATGCCCAGGTTGTTGTATGCCACAATGTTCTTCTCGCTGAAGAAGATCTTTCCCACATCAAGGGCCATCTTCGCTTCCTTATAGGAACGGGATACCTCCTTGACCTCGCCCACAATGGTTCCGTAAGCGATATGGACGTTGGACATGGCCTCGGTGCTGAGCATATCGAGGATCATTTTCGCTACTTTTTCCATATCCTCGTAGCCCTCATTGGCCTTTAATTCTTTCACAAGAATGATGTTCTTCTCATCTACTGCCGTGATAAAATCCTTTGCCTTGGTGGAGAACATGCTCTTCACCGTCTCCAGTGCCGCCGTATCATTTTCGGTCTGAGTCTCGATGACAAAAACCACGCGCCGCACATTGATATCGATATGGAGCTTCTTGGCGCGGTTGTAAATATCTACCAGAAGCAGATTATCCAATAACAGGTTCTTGATAAAGTTATCCTTATCGAAGCGCTCCTTGTATGCCACCAGAAGGTTCTGGATCTGGAACACCACCACCTTGCCTGCCATATAGGCATCGTCCCCGGCTCCTCTTGCCAGAAGAACATACTCCAGCTGATGCTCATCAAACACCTTGAAGAACTGGTAGCCCTGGATCACCTGGCTGTCCGCCGGGCTCTCCACAAAGGCCAGAACGGAAAACTCATATTCCTCCGCATCAGGGAAGGTGGTGGCCAGTACCTTTCCCTCGGTATCACAGATACACAGCTCGATCCGCATAATTCCCTTCAGGCCATCAATTGTATTTTGCAAAATCTGATTTGAAATCATAATATCACCCCAATATTTTTTCGTTTTTCATGTACGAAATCACTAAAATCAGTTCTGTTTCGGTACACTCTCATTTATTTTAATGCAAAATGCGAAAAAAAAAAAGAGTTTTTTGGAGGTTTTTTGTATTGATTTCTGTCCAATTATGATATAAAGCCAAAAACAAGCACGAAACACGCCGGTCATCTTCCCCTTTCCGGTTATTTTCGGTCAAAAAAAGGGGGCTGCATCAGCAGTTTCCCCCCTGTTCGTTCTTGTTTTGTGGAAATTACCCAATGGAATTTCCCGTCTCCCGGTCAAAGAAATAAAAACGGGAATCCGGCGCCGGGATATGCTTCAACTCTTCGCCGTCCTCCGGCTCTTCTGCCATATACCCCATGAACACCCGGCTTCCGATCGTTCCGGCCTGCTCCAGCCGTTCGATCCATTCCGGCGGTACATCGACACTGAACTCCTCGCCGATGGCTTCCACCGCTGTCTTTCCCTGATGGATCTCCACCTCGCTTACCATAAACCGGTCTCCGTTCATGTACTGTGCCACAAACCGGTTTTTCGGTTTCTTCAGAAGCTCCTCCACCGGTCCCTGCTGCTCGATCCGTCCACGGCGCATCACCACAGTCCGCGCCCCCAGCTTTACGGCTTCTTCGGCGCTTTCTGTCACATATAACAATGTCGTTCCGGTTTCCTTATGAAGACTCTTCAGCCGCTCCCTTGCCATCTTTCTGGACGCTGTATCCAGGCTTCCCAGCGGATCCAGAAGAAGAAACGCCTCCGGTTTATGAACGCTGGCTCTCGCCATGGCAACATACTGCTTCTGAAGCGGATTTAATTCCCGCGGATAACAGGACAACAGCTGATCGACCTTATAGAGCTTTGCCGTTTCTTCCACCGCCCGGCGGATTTCCTCCTCCGGTGCCCCGTGAAGCTTCAGGGCAAACCCGATATTATCATAAACTGTCATTCCGGGATACAGGGTATAATGCTGGAAAATCATTCCCATGTTCCGTTTTTTCGGATTTCCGTTTTCCACCAGTTCTCCGTTGATCCGAAGCTCTCCACTGCTTAACGGCTCCATGCCTGCGATCATACGAAGCACTGTCACCTTTCCGGAACCGGACGGTCCTGTCAGCACCAGGAATTCTCCATGGCTGATCTCCAGATCCAAATCCTTGATCGCCTCTTTCCCATTTGGGAATGTTTTTCTCACCTTCCGGAACGAAATTTCTGCCATCGTCAGCCTCCTTTTCTTCTGCTGGCGTCAGCCTCACCATTCTGCTCACAGGGAATCAGCCGACAAATCCATCATAGCTTATTGCGGCCTAAAAAACTATAAACGAATTAAACAAAAAGCTTTTTTGCCCTTTGGCAACTTTGTATACCGGCCTGTGGAACTGTTGGAGGAGTTCCCTGTTTTTTACCGTTTTCTGTCGTTTTTGCCGAAATTTCAGCTTTATTTCAAACAATCCGCAGCTTTTCGGCCTCCGGTTTCTGTCTGTACCTCTGCCGCCGCTTATCCTCTGCCGGTTTCCTTTTTAAGCCATTCCCGTTCCTGCTCATCCAGATACGGGGACAGTGTATCATAAACCCGCTCCTGATACGTCCTCAAACGCCTTACATCTTCGCTGCTCATATCTTCATCGCAGACTGCCGACTCGTCAATAGGTGCCAGGGTAAGGAACGAAAAGCCGAGGAACTGCCCGTACTCTGTTTTTTCCCGTTTTTCACACAGAAGCAGATTCTCCGTCCGGATTCCGAAGGCTCCCGGTTCATAATAGCCTGGCTCATCAGAAGTCACCATGCCTGCCCGGAATACGGCGCTCTTTCCGCGCCACCGAAATGCATTGGGACCTTCATGAACATTGAGCAGGCAGCCGACACCATGACCGGTTCCGTGCCGGTAATCCAGCCCCAGCTTCCACAGAGGCTCTCTGGCAAGATAATCCAGATTGATTCCGGTGCAGCCCTCCAGGAATACGGCCTCCTGCAAAGCAAGCATGCCCTTCAGGACTGCCGTATACGTTTTTTTCTGCCATTCTGTCACCGGCCCAAGTGCCACCGTTCTTGTGACATCGGTGGTTCCCTCCAGATACTGGCCGCCACAGTCCAGCAGAAACAGTCCCTCCGGCCGAAGCTCCGTATCCGACGCTTCTGTCGCACTGTAATGAACCACCGCCCCGTTCTTTCCGTACGCAGCAATGGTCTCAAAGCTGGGACCGAAATAATACTCCTGCTCCTGCCGGAGCTGCTCCAGCTTTTCCGAGGCGGAACGCTCTGTGATCCGCTCCGTTCCGATATGGGTCTTTAACCAGTATAAAAATTTTGTGAGGGCGATCCCGTCCTTTCGGTGAGCCTCCCGGATCCCCAAGATCTCCGCTTCGTTTTTGACGGCTTTCATGAGCACCGCCGGATCCGGCCTGCTCTGGATCTTCTCCGCCCCGGAAAGACAGGCTGCCAGTGCATCGCTGATCTGATCAAGATCTGCCAGCACGGTCTTATGTCCTGTGAGCTCCGGAAGCTCTGAAAAAACAGCCTCATAGGGCCGCAGCTCCACGCCGTCCCGGCGAAGTGCCGCCTCCAGTTCCCCGGAAAATGCCTGCTTCTTTCCATATAAGAGCACCTGGTCCTGATCCAGATACAGGTAGCTTAAAAACACCGGATTACAGGGAATATCCGAGCCGCGCAGATTTAAGCTCCATGCCGTTTCATCCAGTGCGGAAACCACATGGCAGTCTGCTCCTGCTTCCTTTATGGCCTCCCGCAGTCTGGACAGCTTCTCCCTCCTTGTTTCTCCGGCAAGCGTTTCCGGCAGCTCGTACACCGGCTTCTTTGGCAGCGGCGGCCGATCCTTCCAGACCATTCCCGGAAGATCCCGGAAGATTACCTGAGCATGTCTGGCAGATGCCATGGCACGAAGCTCCGCTCCCATTCCCGCGCTGACCGTCACCCCGTCATAGGCAAGCGTTCCCCGGTCGGGAAGTCTTTCCCGGAGCTCTTTGAGCAGCTCCGGCACGCCCGGTTCTCCCATTTTATAAAGCATGATTCCCGTTCCGAAAAGCTCTGTCTCCGCCTGAAGAAAATACCGGCCGTCTGTCCAGAGTCCTGCCCAGTCCTTTGTGACTGCCAGCGTCCCCGCCGAGCCGGTGAATCCGGAAAGATAGGCGCGCGCTTCATAATGTGCCCCCGGATATTCCGAGCCGTGGGCATCTGCTGTCGTCACCAGACAAAGATCGACCTGTTCCGTCCCCATCACATGACGCAGAGCCGCCAGACGGGACAGAGCCGGCTTCTCCCGGCTGCCGGTTCCATTCTCCGCATCGGCTGCTGCTTTGACAATCTGATTAGTTTCCGGCATAATAAGCCTCCACAACCTCCAGAGTTTTCTGAATATCCTCGTCGGTGTGCATTGCCGACAGGAACACGGCCTCAAACTGAGACGGTGCCACATAAATGCCATGGTCCATCATATAGGCGAAATATCCGGCGAAGGCCTTCGTATCGGAGGTCTTCGCGCTCTCATAATCCACCACTTCCTGATCTGTAAAGAATATACAGGATAAGGATCCCACTCCGGTCACCTGGCAGGCTGCTCCATGGCGTTTTACGATATCGGAAAGTCCGGCCCGGAGCTGATCACCTTTCTTATTTAACTCGGTGTAGATCTCCGGGTGATCCTTTAAAATATGGAGTCCGGCCAGTCCGGCTGCCATGGCAACGGGATTTCCGCTCAGAGTTCCGGCCTGGTACACGCTGCCCACCGGAGAAACCATCTCCATGACCTCCCGCCGTCCGCCGTAGGCACCCACCGGCATTCCGGCTCCGATGATCTTTCCGAAGGTAGTCAGATCCGGCTGTACGCCGAAATAGCCCTGCGCCCCGTCAAACTGAAGGCGGAAGCCTGTGATGACCTCATCAAAGATCAGCAGCGCGCCCTCCCTGGTGCAGATGTCACGAAGTCCCTGAAGAAAGCCGTCCTTCGGCACCACCACACCCATATTGGCTGCCACCGGCTCCACGATCACCGCCGCAATCTGATCCGGATTTTCCGCAAACAGCTGTTTTACACGTTCCAGGTCATTGTAAACAGCCGTCATGGTGTCCTGGGCACAGCCTGCCGGAACACCGGCGCTGTCGGGAACGCCGCTGGTCATGACTCCGGAACCGGCCTTTACCAGCATGGCATCACAATGTCCGTGATAACAGCCCGCAAACTTCACGATCTTGTTCCGTCCCGTATAGCCTCTTGCCACACGCAGAGCCGACATAACCGCCTCCGTTCCCGAATTGACCATACGGACCAGTTCGATGGACGGCACCGAGCTGCAGATCAGCTCCGCCATCTCCACCTCATCGGGACAGCCTGCGCCAAAGCTTAATCCCTTTTCTGCTGCGCGGACAGCCGCCTCCCGGATTGCCGGATGGTTCTGTCCGAGGATCATGGGGCCCCAGGAGCCGATATAGTCAATATACGTTTTTCCCTCCACATCGGTGATAAACTCCCGGTCTGCCGATGCGATGAACCGGGGATTTCCTCCCACCGCCTGATAGGCACGGACGGGGCTGTTGACACCGCCCGGAATCACTTTTTTCGCCCGTTCAAATAACTGTTCTGATCTGTCCATATTCTTTCCCGATCTTATCCGATCAGTCCCTCCTCCATATAATGTGCCAGTTCTTTTGCATAATAAGTCAATAATACGCCTGCGCCCGCCCGGTAAATGGATGTAGCTGTCTCACAGACGATCCGTTCTTCATCAATCCATCCTTTTTGAGCCGCCGCCTTGATCATGGCATACTCGCCGCTGACGCTGTAGGCCGCCACAGGAACCTGCACCTGCTCCCGCACCCGCGTGATCACATCCAGATAAGAAAGCGCCGGTTTCACCATAACAAGGTCAGCACCCTCCTCCACATCAAGAAGAGCCTCCTTGACGCCCTCCCGCACATTATGATAATCCATCTGATAGGTTTTCCGGTCTCCAAAGCTGGGAGCCGAATCCGCTGCCTCCCGGAACGGGCCGTAAAAAGCAGACGCATATTTCACCGCATAGGACATAATCGGTGTCTCCACATAGCCGTTGTCATCCAGTGTTTTCCGGATCGCGGCCACGCGGCCGTCCATCATATCGGAAGGAGCCACCATGTCTGCCCCGGCCTGCACATGGGACAGCGCCGTTCTGGCAAGAAGCGGCAGGGTCGCATCATTATCCACATCATGACCGCAGAGCGCTCCGCAGTGTCCGTGGGATGTGTACTCGCACATGCATACATCCGTGATATAATAAAGCTCCGGAACCTCCCTCTTTGCCACAGCCAGGGCTTTCTGAATGATCCCGTCCTCTGCCCATGCCGCGCTTCCCAGCTCATCCTTGCGATCCGGGATTCCGAACAGCATGACCGCCGAAACACCGGCATCCTTCACTTCCTCCAGTGCTGCCGGAAGCAGGTCCGGGCTGTAATGATACTGGCCCGGCATGGAAGGGATCTCCGACCTGATTCCTGTTCCTTCCACCACAAACATCGGATAGATCAGGGAAGCCTTGTCCATTCTGGTCTCCCGCATCATCCTCCGTACGATCTGATTTCCCCGCAGTCTCCGGGGACGTTTTACCATATCCATCTTCCTTCCTCCGTTCCTTTTTTCAGTGTTTCTGTCATGCTGTCAATCGTTGCCTGTTCCGATACCATCGTCCGGATTCCAAGCTTCTTTGCCTCGTTCCGGGTCTGTTCCCCGATGCAGAGGCCTGTGATCGTTTTCATGTCCAGCTCCGGGAACTGTGCCGCAAACCCGCGTACCGTAGATGCGCTGGTAAAGGTCACCAGATCTCCGGCCCCGGGTGCATTCACGGCTCCGGCCGCTGTGATTGTATCATAAAGAGCAATCGTCTCATATAAAATTTCCGCCTCGACAAGGGGCTTCAAAAGGGTCTCTGTGCCAATTCCTGCCCGTGGGATCAATAAGCGTTCTCCCGGCTTCATGGCATCTGCCAACGCCTTTCCGAGGGCCTCCCCGGTATAAGTCTCCGGCTGAAGATCCGCCAGAATGCCATGGGTCCTCAGGGCCCTGGCTGTCGCCGGACCGATCACTGCAAATTTCACAGCTCCGAGACTTCGGATATCCCGTCCCAGCTCCAGCAGCCGGTCAAAGAAGCAGTCCACTCCCTCGGCACTGGTAAACGCGATCCAGGACGCCCCTTCCAGATGCTCTGCCATTTCCGTGATCTCCGGACTGCTCTTTATGGGAATGGTTTCAATGGCCGGAAGAGGAACCACCTCCGCCCCCAGTGCCGCCAGGCGATCGATCAGACGGCTGCTTCGTTTTTTCGGTCTGGTCACAAAGATCCGTTTTCCGGATAACGGCCGTTCCTCCGCCCAGAAAAACTGCTTCGACAGCGCACAGACTGCTCCCACCACAATCAGCGCCGGTGTGTTCAGTCCGGCCTGTTTTGTTTTCGCCTCCAGCGTTTCCAGATCCGCCGTCACCGACCGCTGAGCCGCCGTTGTTCCCTGCTCGATGACCGCCGCAGGCGTGCCCGGCTCCATACCTGCTCTTATAAGTCCCCTGCAGATATCTTCCAGAGCGCCAAGCCCCATGTAGAACACCAGCGTTCCCGAAAGCTTCGCCAGTGTCTCAAAATCGGGAAGCTCTTCACAGCCCCGTTTTTTGTGGGCCGTGATCAGATGAACCGACGAGCCGTAATCCCGGTGAGTCACCGGGATCCCCGCATAGGCCGTCACTGCCGATGCTGCCGTAACGCCGGGAACCACCTCAAAAGGAATTCCCATAGCTTCCAAACGCTCCAGCTCCTCACCGCCCCGTCCGAAGATAAAAGGATCGCCTCCCTTGAGACGAACCACCCGTTTTCCCTCCATGGCCTTTTCACAGAGGATCTGATTGATCTTCTCCTGTGGAACCGGGTGATGGCCAGCCTCCTTCCCCACAAAGATCCGTTCCGCATCTGCGGGGATCATGGCAAGAATTCCAGCTCCCACCAGCCGGTCATAGACCACCACCTGCGCCTGCTCCAGAACTGCCTTTCCCTTTAAGGTAAACAGCCCCGGATCCGAAGGGCCTGCTCCCACCAGCCAGACCTTTGCACTCTTCGGCACATGATTCCGAAGCCGGTTTGCCAGCCGGATCCCGAGACGTTCTGCTTCACAGATAAGTCCACAGATGGTTCCTGTCTCAGCCGTCCGGTTCTCACCCTTCGTTTTGTCCGCTTCTTTCGATTCTTCCTGCTGTGCTTCTTCATAATACAGCCCACGCAGTGTCAGCCGGTCTCCGTGACACCGGGCATAAGCCGCAATGGGGGATGAGCAGCCGCCGTCCAGCGTCCGCACGAAGCTCCGCTCCGCCAGGGCACAGGCCTCCGCCTCCGGATCACGAATACAGTCCAGATATGTGTAATCCTCTCCGGCCCGTCCCTGAACCGCCAGGATTCCCTGTCCCGCCGCCGGGATCATCTCCTCCGGCTCCAGATATTCGCTGATCCGATCCCCCAGTCCCAGGCGGATCAGTCCAGCTGCCGCCAGAACGATGCCGTCATACTGTCCCTCGTCCAGCTTCCGAAGTCTGGTGAGGACATTTCCCCGAAGCAGAAGAAACTCCGCATTCGGATACCGCTTCTGTAACTGAAGCCGCCGTCTTGCACTGGAGGTTCCGATCCGAAGTTTTCTTCCCTGCTCCGGTTCCCCGTTCCTCCATACCAGCACATCTCTCGGCTCTCCCCGCTCCGCATAAGCCACAATCGGATAACCATCCGGCTGTTCCATCGGCATATCCTTCAGGCTGTGAACAGTCAGCTCCACAGTCCCGTCTTCCAGTGCCCGGTCCAGCTCCCGGACAAACAAGCCCTTTCCGCCGATCTGATCCAGAGGCTTATCCAGAATCTGATCCCCGGTGGTCTTCATGGTCACCAGTTCAAAGGAAAGCTCCGGGTGAGCTGCTTCCAGCTCCCGGATCAGAATCATGGTCTGTGCCACAGCCAGCTTACTTTCCCGGCTTCCGACCCGGATCACTCGTCTTTCTTCCAATTTATTTCATTCCTTTCCATCAACAACTGCACCGCCTCTGTTAGGGCTTTTGCCTTTTTATGGTCCCTGCCTCCGGCACAGACGCCAACAATCATTTCCTCTTTTCTGGCCAGCCCCGGAAAATAAAAATCACATTCTTCCTTCCGGTCTGCCGCATTGACCGGAATCCCCCGCTCCCGGCACCAGATCACGGCCTGATGATTCACGTCCCGGTCGTCAGCCGCCGTTACCACAAGATACGCTCCTTCAAGATCCCTGGCCTCCGCCTGTTTTTGCTTCCAGAAGATCTGTCCGTTCTCCGCCATCTCCCGAAGCGACTCGGAAATCTCCGGTGCGATCACCGTTACCTCCGCGCCGTACTCTGCCATGGCGCAGGCTCT
The DNA here is from genome assembly GCA_934351765.1 of uncultured Lachnospiraceae bacterium. Lineage (GTDB taxonomy): Bacteria > Bacillota > Clostridia > Lachnospirales > Lachnospiraceae > Lientehia. The sequence goes on from CAKRJM010000048.1 coordinate 9,342, forward strand.
CCTGGTCCCGATGACTCCGCCGCCAATGACAATGACGCTTCGTCCTTCCAGTTCAATAAAAAGTGGAAATCTCATTTATAATTCCTCCGCTGACCGAAGCAGTCCCTCCAGCAACGGTTTCCATTCCTCCGGCTCCATGTTCTCCCGAATCCCGTAGCACAGCTTTGCCGTCACCTTGGCCGCCGTTTTTTCGATGGCCTGCTCCAGCTCCGCTCTGGTTTCTGCCTCAAGGCCCTGCTGCTTCAATTCCTTCCGCAGTCTGGCCGCGGTGTCCGCCCCAGCCATGGCCGCAATGGATTTTACTACCGGCACATACTCCCGAAAAGCATACCACTGCTCATATTCCCGCTCATACTTTTCCAGAATTTTGTCTGCCTCGGCGGTCTGCCGTTCATCGCCCTCCTGCTTCAGGCTGCTGAAGCTGTCCATATCATACAGCCGCACCGGCAGTTTCTCCCGGATCCTCGGATCAAGATCCCGCGGGATCGCCAGATCCACCAGTACCAGTTCATGCTCCGGACAGGCTTCCTTCATAAGCTCCGCCGTCAGAGTATAATGGGGGCTTACGGTAGCACTCACTGCCAGATCTGTCTCCGGAAGCACCTCATACCGCCTGTCATAATCAATGACCCGGCAGCCCGCCGGAATCACCGCTTCCTTCTTTTTATACTGGCGCAGTGTCATGAAAACCTCTCCGCCTGCCTTCACCAGCTCCGCTGCCGCCAGCCGCCCAATCTCTCCGTTTCCAATGACCAGACAACGCTTTTTGTCCACCTGGATTCCTTCCGTTTCCAGAAGACTCATCATGGCTGCTGCCACTGACCGGTCCACATTGGAAAACAGCACCCTGCTCTTTACTTTTTTTGCTCCGGTCACCGCCGTGCGGAACAGAATTTCCAGTGCTGTATCCAGCGCCTGCTGCTCCCTGGCCATATCCACCGCCCGCTTAACCTGGCTGATGATCTGGTCATCGCCGAAGATCTGGGAACGGATTCCGCAGCAAAGCTCCATCAGTCCGTGAACGGCCTCCATGCCCTCTGAAACCTGAAAATACTTCTTATATTCGGAATGAGACTGGCACTTTTCTTCACAGAGAAGAATCGCCGGATCCAGCTCATCAAAGGCTTCCGTCTCACCGCTGATCCAGTATTCTGTCCGATTACAGGTAGAAATGATCACACAGCCGGTCAGTCCCGGATTGGCTTTGGACGCCTGAAGCGCCCGCTCCACCGCCGAAGCCGTCATGGAAAACCTCTCCCGTACCTCCACCGGCGCTTTCCGGTAATTGATCCCTGCCATCTTTATCCTCACGTATAGTTCCTCTTTTCTTATACTCATACTTATACTCATACCAGTATATTCTTTTTCTCCAACATCATAGCATGTTCTGCTACGGTACACAAGATGCCTTTCGCACCACTCGCTCCTCCGCTCATATACTAATACTAACCTGATAATCCGAAAGGAGTTTCCTCTATGGATCGATATTACAGGCGCTGTGCCGACTGCCGGCGCATGAATCTCTCACAGTCTCCGGGGTGTGGCTGCGGCTCCTCCCAGAGCTCCGGCTGTGGCTCTTCCCAAAGCTTCGGGCGTCCCGGCTGCAGCTGCGGTTCTTCCCAGACTTCCGAACGTCCCGGCTGCAGCTGCGGTTCTTCCCAGGTTTCTGAACGTCCCGGCTGCAGCTGCGGTTCTTCCCAGGTTTCTGAACGCTCCGGCTGCAACTGCGGTTCTTCCCAGATTTCTGAACGTCCCGGCTGCAGCTGCGGTTCTTCCCTGGCTTCCGAACGCTCCGGCTGCAGCTGCGGGCAGGAATCGGCTGCTTCCTACAATATCTGCCGCCCCGGCTCCGCTCCCTCCGAGCAGAACGCCATGGTCGGCATAGGCTACGTTCCCTGGCAGCAATGGGAATGCACCTATCCCCTGGACCGGGCCCTGTTCTCCGGAACTATTTTCCCGTCCCTCGACAAACCATTTCTCATCGGGAGGTGTGCAGTCAGATCATGAATGAGCTTATGAACCAGATCCGCCAGTACGGCTTTGCCCTGGACGATACCCAGCTTTACCTGGATACCCACCCCGACTGCCAGAAGGGGCTTGCCTATTATGAACTCATGAAACAGAAACGTAATGAGGCTGTGAAAGCCTATGAATGTCAGTTCGGTCCCCTGACTGCCGATGCCGTAAAGGGCAGCTCCTGGTCCTGGATCAAGGACCCCTGGCCCTGGGAAGGAGGCTGTTAAGTATGTGGAATTATGAAAAACGGTTACAGTACCCCGTCAACATCAAAACCCCCAACGCAAAACTGGCCGGGGTGATCCTCAGTCAATACGGCGGCCCATATTCCGGTACCAGAGAATTGTCCGAAAAAGCGGTCCCTTTAAAGACATTCGGCTTATCCCGGTTCAGCACCTGCGTTACCGTATGTATGTAGACAGCGACTTTCTTATTGTCCTTTGCCTCCGCAATTCCGCCCGCGCCGGAAGCTGTCAGTGCGCTCTTATCGAAGAAGCGTCCAGTAGGAACTTCAGTCACGCCAGCCCAGTTCTCCATTGCTTTCTTGGATGTCGTGGTATCAAGATCGTCAATCATCCCCTTAAGTGCTGTGGAAATAAACAGATCGCAGGTTTCCGTTTTAGCCTCTGTATTCTTGATAGCAGTCTTTCCTGCACGGATTGCCGCAATACCGGCTTTTCCGTCAGCAATAACCAGCCACCAGACAGCTGACTGTTTTATGTCTGATCGTCTGACCGGTTTTCTTGCATAAAAACAGCACCCAACGTCCCGCTGCGTGCTTCCCTGCTGTTTAGCGGACAGCTCCGAGATACATGGATCATCGCTTCTCTATGGATAACCTCTTGCCGTCGTACACGATCGTGTCTCCGATCCGCGCAAACTCATCACCGATTCTCACCCCT
>CAKRJM010000049.1 GCA_934351765.1 uncultured Lachnospiraceae bacterium
ATAATGAAGCAATCATTACGCAGGGCGGTGTAAGTGTCCGCCAGGTGGATCCGGCGACAATGGAATCCAAACTGGTTTCCGGCCTTTATTTTGCCGGAGAGGTTCTGGATCTGGATGCAGTAACCGGCGGCTATAACCTGCAGATCGCCTGGGCAACCGGTTGGGAAGCCGGACAGAGTGCAGGTAAATAAACGCTCACGTTTTAAAGGAGAATACAGCTATGAGTATCAATATTGCCATTGACGGACCGGCGGGAGCCGGGAAAAGTACCATCGCCAAACGCGTGGCCGGAAAGCTGGGATATATCTATATCGACACCGGTGCCATGTACCGTGCGATGGGTCTGTACTTTTCCAGAAAGGGGATTGCACCGGAGAATGAAGCTGCAATCAGGAAACAGGTGAAGGAAGCAGATATTTCCATTGTCTATCAGGAAGGTGCCCAGCAGGTGTTGTTAAATGGAGAAAATGTTACGGCATATCTTCGGACGGAGGAGGCCGGAAATATGGCCTCTGCCACCTCCGGTTATCCCTGTGTGCGGGAAAAGCTGGTCGAGCTTCAGCGAAAGCTGGCAGCGACCGAAAATGTAGTGATGGACGGCCGTGACATCGGAACCGTTGTACTTCCGGATGCCGATTTGAAGATCTATCTGACAGCCAGTGTGAAAACAAGGGCAAAAAGAAGATTTCTGGAATTGACAGAAAAGGGGATTCCCTGTAAGATAGAAGAAATTGAAAAAGATATTGAAGAGCGGGATTATCGGGATATGCACCGGGAATATTCTCCTCTTTGCCAGGCAGCAGATGCCGTTTACCTGGATTCCTCCGATCTGGACGTGGAGGATGTCACTGCAAAGATCCTGGAAGAATTAGAAAACAAACTAAAGGATTAGACGGAAAAGATGAAAGTAGTAGTTGCAAAAACTGCCGGGTTTTGTTTTGGTGTGAAGCGTGCAGTGGATACCGTATACGATCAGGCAGAAGCGGCCCTGGCGGATCCGGGCCCTGGTCCGATCTATACCTATGGTCCCATTATCCATAATGAGGAGGTCGTAAGGGATCTGGAAGAAAAGGGCGTTCGCGTCATCGGAGAAGCGGATCTGGAAACGCTTCATCATGGAACCGTGATCATCCGTTCCCATGGTACGACACGGGAGGTCTGTGAAAAGCTGGAACGAGGGGGCTTTCGGATTGTGGATGCGACCTGTCCCTTTGTGAAAAAGATCCACAAGATCGTCAGTGAGGAATCGGAGAAGGGACGGACCATAGTGATCGTCGGAAACGCCTCTCACCCGGAGGTGGAGGGGATCCGCGGCTGGTGTCATGGCATCTCTTATGTGGTGGAGACACCGGAAGAAGCCGGGAAACTGAAATTCCCGGACGGCGCAAGGCTTTGTATCGTCTCGCAGACGACATTTAATTACAATAAATTTCAACTTCTTGTTGAAATAATATTGAAAAAGAGTTATGATAGTATTGTTGTGAATACTATATGCAGTGCTACCCATGAACGGCAGGCGGAAGCCAGAGAGCTCGCCTCCAAGGTTGATGTGATGCTTGTGATCGGCGGAAAGAACAGTTCTAATACACAGAAACTCTGTGAGATCTGCCGAAAGGAATGCAGCAATACTTATTACATTCAGACTGTCCGTGATATGCAGGAAGAATGGCTGGAGGGCAAACGAAGCGTAGGTATTACAGCAGGGGCATCAACCCCGAATCATATCATAGAGGAGGTTCATACCAATGTCAGAATTAAGTTTTGAGCAGATGCTTGAAGAATCATTGAAAACAATCAGAACAGGAGAGGTAGTCACTGGCACGGTTATCGGTGTTAAGGAAGATGAGATCATCTTAAATATAGGTTACAAGTCAGACGGCATCATCACAAAGAATGAGTACACCAATGATTCCTCTGTTGATCTTACCCAGGTTGTTCATGTTGGTGACGAGATGGAAGCCAAGGTCCTGAAAGTAAACGACGGAGAAGGCCAGGTGCTTCTTTCCTATAAGAGACTGGCTGTTGACCGCGGAAATAAGCGTCTGGAAGAGGCATTCAACAGCGGTGAAGTCCTGACAGCCAAGGTTGTTCAGGTACTGGACGGTGGTTTAAGTGTAAATGTAGATGGTGCAAGAGTATTTATTCCTGCAAGTCTCGTATCGGATTCCTATGAGAGAAATCTGGAGAAGTATGCAGATCAGGAAATTGAATTCGTAATCACAGAGTTCAATCCCAGAAAGAGAAGAATTATCGGTAACCGTAAGCAGCTTCTGTTAGCAAAGAAGGCTGAGCTGCAGAAGGAGCTGTTCGAGCGTATCGAGGTTGGTCAGACTGTTGACGGTATTGTAAAGAATATCACCGACTTTGGTGCATTCATCGACCTGGGCGGTGCAGATGGTCTGCTTCATATTTCCGAGATGTCCTGGGGCCGTGTTGAGAATCCCAAGAAGGTATTCAAGGTTGGCGAAGAGATCCGCGCGTTCATTAAGAACATTGATGGCGATAAGATTGCATTAAGCTTAAAGTTCCCCGAAGAGAACCCTTGGGTAAGAGCTGCTGAGAATTATGCCGTAGGCAATATCGTAAGCGGCCGCGTAGCAAGAATGACCGACTTTGGCGCATTCGTTGAGCTGGAGCCCGGAATTGACGCTCTGCTTCATGTATCCCAGATCTCCAGACAGCATGTAGAGAAGCCCTCCGATGTACTTTCCATCGGCCAGGAAATCGAAGCAAAGGTTGTTGATTTCAACGGCGAAGATAAGAAGATCAGCCTTAGCATGAAGGTTCTGGAAGCTCCTGCAGATGCAGAGGAAGAGACAGAAGAATAATTGAAATGAAATCGATTACAAAAGACGGGAAGAAAGTCCCGTCTTTTACAGTTATAGAAATTGTATGTCTGTAAGATGTTGCTGCGAACGTCAGGAAACACGAATGAAACTATTGATTCACGCTGTCAGCCTCAATTACAGATTGGATCTGCTTCATCAAAGTATCGTAGTTCTCCTGATTATCAATTCCGCCGAGCATAGGATCTCCCACAATATTGCCATTTCGATCGACTAAAATGGTTGTGGGAAAAGCCATAATATCGGAGGCATATTTACCTGCCTCGGAATCAGAGTCAATAGAAAGATTCCGGTATTTAACGCCCTGGCTTTCAAGGATAGCGGCGGCTTCTTTAATGGCAGCTTCGTTTCCGTCGAAGGTTTCTGTGTTGATACCTACAACTTCTCCGCCCATGGATTTGATGGTATCATTTAATTCGTTGAGCTTAGATAACTCAGCAACACAGGGCTTACAGCCGGTAAACCAGAAATTCACAACGGTGACTGCATTTCCGGAAAACAGGCTTTCATCAACAGAGTTGCCGTCAAAATCCTGTCCGGAGAAATTTTTAAAGGGAGAAATATCTCCGGAATCATCTGTCGGGTCAGATGCATCGGAGGATGCATTTTTATTTTCGAGTTCTGCGATCTGTTCTTCGATTTTACGGATGGTTTCAATATCATTGATCAGAGTTTTATACTCATCATCTGTAAAAGCGTCCTTATTTGACTCAACGGTACCGGCAAGAAAATCAGCATAATTTCCGTTTGGATCGATGGTGCCTTTATTTGTCAGACCGAACGCTTTATTCCATGCATCTTCATGTTCTGCGAAAAGCTGATTCTCCTGCTGGTATAAATCATCGAGTGCAGAATCGGAAGTCCCTGCAGACTGCTCGGTCTCCGATGCCGCTGTTGTATTTGGCGTATTTGTTGTTTCGGTGGCTTTTTTTCCGTTTCCGCCGCATGAAGCAAGCAATAACGCGATACAGAAGGTAAAAATTGTGAGAATGGTGTTTCTTTTTTTCATGATGACATGCTCCTTTGAATAATAGTATTAAGATTAATGGTTACCAATTGATTCCTGCCGGTTTTTGGTGTCTGGTTTTTCTCCTGTTTTTCCCATAAACTGGTAGTGGATTGCGTCTGTGGGACAAGTCTTTATGCAGGCGCCGCATCGGATACATTCCAGATGATTTGGCGTCTTTCGCACATCAACATCCATTTTGCATACCTTTGAACACTGATTACATCCGACACATTTATGATGTTCAACCTTGATGCTTAAAAAAGATATCTTATTAAACAGGGAATAAATGGCACCAAGAGGACAAATCCATTTGCAGAAGGGTCTGTAGAATAAAATGCTTAAGATGATAACCGTGATCAAAATAAGACATTTGAAGGAAAACAGCTTTCCTAATGCAGAAGCGATGGCTGTGTTTCTGAGCGACAGCGGTATCGCCCCTTCTAAAACTCCCTGCGGACAAAGGTATTTGCAGAAAAACGGATCGCCCATTCCTATGGAATTCGTTACAAGCATCGGCAGAAGGATAACGAAAACAATAAGGATGACATATTTCAGGTATCTCAGCGGTTTAAGTCTGGCTGTGGAAAATTTCTTCCCGGGGATTTTATGAAGCAGATCCTGAAACCATCCAAACGGACACAAAAATCCACATATAAATCTTCCCAGTGTTACGCCAAGTAAAATGAAAAAGCCGGTTATGTAGTATGAAAATTTAAACCTGGATGAACCGACGACGGCCTGAAAAGCGCCGATGGGACATGCTCCCGTTGCAGCGGGACAGGAATAGCAGTTCAGTCCCGGGACACAGACGGTTTTAGCGTTACCCTGATATATTTTTCCTTTAAAGAAATTTGGAATATGGATATTGGTAAGCAGCGTGGCAGCAGCCTGTATCCATCCACGTATGTTAGCTATTTTTTTTGATCGTATCGTTGTTTTTTTATCCAATCCCCACACACTCCAGACATAATTTTATTGCTTTACCAAGCACGGTAGCAGCTTCCCCTCTGATTGCTCCATAGCCAATCATGGCTATGCCTGCGATGAGCAAAACAAATTGCAATATGTTTCTGCATTTCAAGATCTCATAACTCCCTTCCTTTTTGGTATTTGATTGACCGGCTGACGTTTGTATTATACAATAGTTGCTGTAAAATCTTTGTTAAGGAAAAGGTGAAAATTTTGAGATTATTAATAGTGGAAGATGAGAAAAAACTGTGTGATACAGTCGCCAGACATCTATATGATGCGGGGTATGAGGTAGATACCTGTTATGATGGTGAAGAGGCTCTTGAATATATCCTGACAGAGAATTATGATCTGATCGTTCTTGATCTGAATCTGCCCGGTATGGATGGTATGGATATTTTAAGGGAACTCCGGCAGAAAAATGAGGATACGAAGGTTCTTATATTATCAGCAAGAAGTCAGATAGCAGATAAGGTCGAGGGTCTGGATGCCGGGGCAAATGATTATATGGAAAAGCCCTTCCATCTGCAGGAGCTTGAGGCACGGATCAGAAGTCTTACAAGACGCAGATTTGTACAGAGGGATGTCTGTCTGACTGCCGGAGAGATAAGGTTCGATACGAGAAAGCGCGAGGCGTATGCAAAAGAAGAACGTGTGCATTTAACCAGAAAGGAAAATGGGATTCTGGAATATCTGCTTCTTAACCAGGGCAGACCAATTAGCCAGGAAGAGCTGATGGAGCATGTATGGGATGCATCCGTGGACAGCTTCAGCGGAGCCATCAGAGTCCATATGTCTTCTCTTAGAAAAAAACTGAAAGCAGTGCTTGGATATGATCCAATTGTCAATAAGATTGGGGAAGGCTATAAGCTGCGAGAGGAATCAGAACAATGAGAAAAATGAGAAAACTGTCGCTCCAGTGGAGGATTACGATTATAACCACATTGTTTATTGCAGTCATCTGCGGGTGTCTTACCATGTTTGTCTACAAGAATGGTGTACATTATATTGATTTGCTGCAGGATACGGTTGATGCCAAAAGTGATGAGGATCATGGTAAGGAGCCGGATGAGATCTATATCAATATTCCCGATGATAAGTGGAACGATTTTGCAAAAGATTTTTCCATTCAGGTTTACAACAACAAGGCTGATTATAAAAAAAGAAGTCTGATGTTTTCAACGCTTCTGGCACTTCTGGGAGGTGTTGTTACTTATTATATAATCGGTCATGCATTAAAACCGCTCAAAAAGTTTTCAGATAAAATTGAGAAAGTGCAGGTACAAAATCTGGCTGATTCGAGGATCGAAGAAAATGACGTAAAGGAATTGAACCAGCTCAGTGTTTCGTATAATAAGATGCTGGAACGTCTCTCAGAAGCGTTTGAGGCGCAGAGACAATTTACTGCAAACGCAGCGCATGAGCTTCGTACACCCTTGTCCCTGATGCAGGTACAGCTCGATTTATATAATTCGACCGGACATCCGGGCAATGATGAATGCGCGGAACAGACAATCACTATGATCACGGAGCAGAATGAAAGACTCAGTAAAATGGTAAAGACTCTTTTAGATATGAGTGAGCTTCAGAGTGTGGTACGTGATGAAAAGATCATGGTTGATGCACTTGTTGAAGAGGTTTTCGCAGATCTGGAACCGCTTGCCATGGAAAAGAATATCAAACTGATCGGAAAATGCAGGCATGTGACGATGATGGGAAGCGATATTCTTATTTACAGACTGGTATATAATCTTGTTGAAAATGCGATAAAATATAATCATAAGGGAGGGCAGGTTACCGTAACGGTATATCAGAAAGAAAAACATACCTGTCTTTCCGTAGAGGATACAGGAGGCGGAATTCCTGAGGAGCTCAGAGAGCGGGTATTTGAGCCATTCTTTCGTGTGGATAAATCCAGAAGCCGGGAGCTTGGCGGGGTAGGGCTTGGTCTTGCTTTGGTTCATGAAATCGTACGGGTACATGATGGCATGATCACGGTTAAGAACAATCCATCAGGAGGAACGGTTTTTGAAGTGAGGTTCTAAGCGTTTTACAAAAAACCGATCTCCGGACACCGGAAAGTGTGGCATTCTGCTCCAAAGCAGACAACATAATGAAGGAGCCTGTCATCCTAAAATTTCCCGGTATTCTTCCATGAGATCCTTTGCGGCAGGGCTGCACACCACCGAGCCGCGTTCCAGATCGAACGCCGCAAGCCTTGCCTGGCAATAGCCGCTTCGGTAATATCCGTATCCCTTGTAATAACGGAAATGCCGGATTGCCCGGCACACATCGTTAGACAGCTTCCGCTCACTGATGAATACCCCGGTTACATAGGTGTAGATATGATTCAGGCCGGGGGAGGATTTACCACGACGGATCAGCCATGGTTCGATATAGGTGGTAAGCTGCTCGCGAAAGCGGAGAAGATCCGTTTTAGATAAGGTTAAGGTACTGCGGATAAAGGCATGTTCGGTACAGTCAAACTGACTGTAGTGCGCATAGGTATCATAAATTGTCCCATCCAGATGGTAGGGACAAAACAGTTCGTGGTTTCTGGAATAATATTCTAATAGTCTCTGATGGAGACCTGCAGCATCTAACATCAATCAAACACTCCTAATGAATCGTTTTCATTATGCAAAAAGTCTCTGTTCCGCACAGGAGCCCCAAATGCTTCAGAGGCGGAAAGAGACTTGAGATGTTCAGTTCATAAAGTCATAAGGTCGAACGTTATCTATATTATCATGAAAACGGCAGCTTCGCAAGAAGAATTGTCTGGAAAAGAGTGGTATTTTCTCCGATCCCAGGCGTGTATTCCAGATACGCAGGCTTTTTTTTGTATTCCCGATAAAACAGCGGCGGAAGAGATCCGGATAAATCGGGAACCGGGAAAAAGACGCCGGTCCGGTTCTGATAACAGGTCTTTGCAGTTGCCTTTTTTTTATGGGCAGGATCCACAAAGACGGCGACACTTTTATGGATCGCCTGATCCTCCTCCGGCAGATAATAATAATTCTTGTAATCTGGAAAAAAATAGCGGAGCGTCATATACTCCAGCGGCAGGCGGAGAATAAGGCGGTTTTTCCGGCAGGAAATCCGGAGTTCGTCTGCGCCGTAAGTAAAGGGAACCGGGAGTGTTATGTTCGGATGCTCAAAGATTAAAAAAAGCTCCTGCTTTGTGCTTCCGGAAAGCGTGAGATATTCCTGAACCTGTTCGGAACAGAGGGTAAACGGACCGGAAAAGAAGTCTTTATAATGAAATAGGGTAAAAAGCTCTGGGAGTCCCATAATATCTTCGGCATTATGAAGAAGCAGCGCATCATAAAACCGTTTTTCACCGGTTTGAAGATAATCCCAGTAAAACCGGATCAATTCTCCGCCGTTATAGGGATCCTCCCTGCCGGTTCCGAGAAAGGTCTCCAGCGTTTTTTGCTTACAGTCGGAAAGACCGAGAAGCTGTTTCATAGGGCGCAGCTTTCGATATAGATCAAAGCTTTCCGGTTCTCTGGAGGGAAGCGTCAGGCGATGCTTTGATGCGCGCTCCTTCAGAAACGGAAGATCGAAGGTCGTACCGTTAAAATGGATCAGCATGGAAAAACGGGAGGCAAACAGGAAAAAATGCAGGAGGACTTCTTTTTCGGCCTCCGCGCTGTCGCTGAACCACTGGCGCAGGTGCCAGCCGCCATCACGGAAATAGACGCAGCCGATCAGATAGACCAGATCCCGTTTCGCAGAAAGCCCGGTGGTCTCAATATCAAAAAACAGAAGGCGCTCCGGATCCATCAGCCTGTTTAAATCATATGGACAAGTATAGTTGTAATCTTTTGTAATCGTAATCATGGATTCATTATAAAACGCTAAAACCGTTCTGTCAAGAAAATAGAACGTATGTTTGAAAAGGGTTGATTTTATAGGGAATCTGTATTATACTAAGAAATCATTATCCAGTGTCAACGAAGCTCAGTTTTAGTTTAGAAAGGATCGAGACTATGATTTCATATATCAAAGGCCGTCTTCTTGAACGTTATGAGGACAGTATCATTCTGGAAAACAATGGGATCGGTTATCAGATCCAGGTTCCGGTATCTTTTTTGTCCCATATGCGGACGGGAGAGGAGCTTCAGGTTTATACATATCTTTATGTCCGCGAGGACGCTCTGAATCTGTACGGTTTTCAGAGCCGGGAGGATCTGGAGGTCTTCCGCCTGCTGATCGGGGTGAGCGGAATCGGTCCAAAAGGGGCGCTTGGAATCCTGTCGGTGATTCAGCCGGATGATCTGCGGTTTGCGGTTCTGGCGGAGGATGCGAAAGCCATCTCGGCCGCGCCGGGAATCGGACTGAAAACAGCAAGAAAGCTGATCCTGGAATTGAAGGATAAATTCAGTCTGGAGGACGCCTTTGAGCTGAAAAGCGCCCATGAGGCAGCGCTTGGTACAGCCGGAAACAGCGAGTACGAGGATAAGAAGTCGGAAACCGTTCAGGCACTGGCTGCGCTGGGCTATCGTGCATCGGAAGCCATGAAGGCGGTCAATCGCGTGCCGGACGGCGAGACACTCAGTGTCGAAGCGCTGTTAAAGGCAGCATTAAAGCAGATGGCTTTGTTATAAGAGCGGGAAGGAACAGCAGATGGAAAAGCGGATTATCAATACCGAATTTACCAGGGAGGATATGGGGATCGAGAATCATCTCCGTCCGCAGACCCTGGATGAATATATCGGACAGGAAAAAGCAAAGGAAATGCTCCGGGTTTATATTGATGCGGCAAGATCACGGGGAGAGGCGCTGGATCATGTGCTGTTTTACGGTCCTCCCGGACTGGGAAAAACAACACTGGCGGGAATCCTTGCCAATGAGATGGGATCGGAGTTAAAGATCACGGCAGGACCGGCCATTGAAAAGCCGGGTGAGATGGCGGCTATCTTAAATAATTTAACTGATGGAGATATTTTATTCGTAGATGAGATCCACAGGCTGAACCGCCAGGTGGAAGAGGTCCTTTATCCGGCTATGGAGGATTATGCCATCGATATTGTGATCGGAAAGGGAGCTTCGGCCAGGTCGATCCGACTGGATCTTCCCCATTTCACCTTAGTCGGTGCAACGACCAGAGCCGGTCTTCTGACGGCACCTCTGCGGGACCGGTTCGGCGTAGTCCATCATCTGGAATTTTATACGGAGGACGAGCTTCTGACCATTATCCTCCGGTCAGCCAGAGTTTTAAATGTGGGAATTGAGGAGGCCGGCGCAAGACAAATTGCCTCCCGCTCCAGAGGAACGCCGAGACTGGCCAACCGTCTGTTAAAACGAGTGAGAGATTTTGCCCAGGTGCGCCATGACGGTGTGATCACCGAAGCAGTCGCTGCAGAAGCACTGGATCTTCTTGATGTGGATAAAATGGGACTGGATGCCACCGACCGGCGGATCCTTCTGACCGTGATCGAAAAGTTTGGCGGCGGACCGGTGGGACTGGAGACTCTGGCCGCGGCCCTTTCCGAGGATGTGGGTACGCTGGAAGATGTTTATGAGCCGTATCTGTTAAAGAACGGCTTGCTGAACCGGACGCCAAGAGGACGTATGGCGACGGAGCTGGCTTACCATCATCTCGGCCTGGCGTCCCCGTTCTGATCATCGGAATGTCGGTATTTCTTCACGTTCCACGGCCAGGGCAGACCGGGGCTGCTGATGTATGTGCCGGCTGGCTGATCCGGGGGATCTGCGAAAGATCTCTCTCTTTTCAGTTGTCTTTTAGGCGTTTACCCTTTATAATAAAAAGAAAGATCGGCACAGGCCGAGAACATGAGGAGAAAACGGAATGGATTCCAGGAATTATACAGATGTGATCATTGCCGGAAAAGTCTATACGCTGGGCGGCTATGAAAGTGAAGAATATCTGCAAAGGATCGCCGGATATCTGAACGGAAAGAACAGCGAGCTTCGTAAGATCGATGGCTTTCTGCGCCAGACACCGGATTATCAGAATATTTTAATGCAGCTTAACGTGGCGGACGATTATTTTAAGGCAGCAGAAGAGCTGGCAGAGGTGAAGGAAACCGCAGAGGCACAGGAAAAAGAACTGTATGCACTGAAGCACCAGCTTGTCACGGTTCAGATGAAGCTGGAAAAGCTCCGCAGTAAAATGGATCAGATTGAAAAAGCCAGTCGAGGGAACCATACGGACGGAACCAATACAGACTGAAACGAAGGATACACGGGAATGGGGCAGCAGGCAGCGCAGCCCCGTTTTCTATGTTTCATGGAAAAATCCGTCCGGTGAAACGAAAAGCGCTCCACCGGAGCCGCACTGTGGCGGAAGGGGAGGAAATTTTTCAGAGAAGCTCAGAATGGTGAGGGAGAACGGAATGGTGGAACACAAAAAAAATATGCGAAAACAGGAGATTGAAGTGCTGGCGCCGGCAGGTTCCTTTGAAAGCCTGAAGGCAGCCGTGAATGCCGGTGCGGACGCCGTCTATATGGGCGGAGCCCGGTTCGGAGCCCGCGCTTATGCAGAAAGCACCGGACAGGATATGCTGCTTCCGTCTCTGGACTATGTCCATCTTCATGGCCGGAAGCTGTATCTGACCGTCAATACCCTGTTAAAAGAAATGGAGATGGAACGGGAACTGTATGATTATCTTCTTCCCGCGTATGAGGCGGGAGTGGATGCACTGATCATTCAGGATCTTGGTGTCTGGAATTTTGTCCGGAGGGAATTTCCAAAGTTCCGGCTTCATGCCAGCACTCAGATGACCATTACCGGTGTAGACGGAGCGCAGACAGCAAAGCGTCTTGGTGCAGACCGGATTGTGACGGCCAGAGAGCTTTCCATTGCAGAGATTAAAAAGATCCATGACGCGGTCAATGTGGAGATCGAGACCTTTGTTCATGGAGCGCTTTGTTACTGTTATTCCGGACAGTGTCTGTTCAGCAGCATGATTGGCGGCCGAAGCGGAAATCGCGGACGTTGTGCCCAGCCCTGCAGACTGCCCTTTGCGTTACTGGAAAACGGAAAAAAGAAGCATCTGCGGGAAGGTGATTACCTTCTGAATTTAAAGGATCTTTGCGGGCTGGATTCCCTTGGTGAGCTTCTGGATGCCGGAGTCTGTTCCCTGAAGATCGAGGGACGAATGAAAAGCCCCCGCTATACGGCAGGTGTCACAAGTGTGTACCGCCGTTATGTGGATCAGTATCAGCAGGCAGGGAGCAAGGGGTTAAAGGCTGACCTTTCCGACCGGGAATTCCTTCTGGAGCTGTTTGACCGGGGCGGTTTTTCGGATGGCTATTTCCATACTCATAACGGGAA
>CAKRJM010000050.1 GCA_934351765.1 uncultured Lachnospiraceae bacterium
TTTCACATAAGGACATCTTTTTTATAATATCATAGGTTATTACGTTTGTCACATAAAACTTTGAAGCACAAATCAGTTCCTCTCTCCGGCTTCCAGCCACTTTCATGGCTTTACCGTGAATAATCATTGACATTCTCTGGTTTATCCTATATAATATAAATATAATAACAGTAATCATTATTATATTTTAAAGGAGGACACGACTATGAAGTATATTTGTGATGTATGCGGCTGGGAATATGATGAGGAAGCTGGATATCCGGAAGGAGGGATCGCACCCGGAACGAAGTGGGAAGATGTTCCCGAAGATTTTGAATGTCCACTGTGCGGCGTTGGAAAAGATCAGTTTTCGGAAGAATAATCTGTCGTTTCTTTCGATATAGGAATCCCCGTCACAGTCCACATTCCTGGTTCGGCGCAGACAGCTTTTGTATGTGCCTGCTGCCGGACCAGGGTGGACCGGGCGGGGATTTCTTTTATTATTCTTTTATTATTCTTCTATTATTCTTCTATTATTTCTTTTAGTTCTGGTTTGCGGTTACAAAATCCAGCAGCGCAATGGCATCTACCAGAGTAATCTGACCGTCTCCGTCCATATCACCGACTGCCAGCAGTATGTCATTTTCTCCGGCAGTTACCTGATCCAGCAAACGGATGGCATCTGCCAGAGTGACCTGACCGTCCCCATTCACATCGCCCAGAAGACCTGCGCCCTTGCCGACAGTTACCTTGCAGCGGGCAGGAACAACCGGAGCACTCTTATAGGTGGTGTTTCCAGATCCGGCCCAGCCTGCACAGGTATAATCACAGATTCCGCTTACCTCAATGGTATAAACCTCATCCTTCGGGAAGGTCAGCGTAAACTGTCCATTCTCATCGGTGGTCGCTGTCAGACCTTCCACTACAGCTCCGTTATGGTCATAAACCGTTACGGTCGCACCGACGGGTGCGGCAATCACGTTGGTGACATTCTCATTGTCCCACTTGCCGCTGTTCATGACACTCACTCCGGTTACGGTGAATGTCGTTGCTGTACCGGGATCAGCCGTGTAGCTATCGCTGTCAAAGTAGGTATACAGATCAGAATACGTGGTCGTATCCACATACTCATACAGTGCCATATCATCTCCGTTATGAATTTCTTCTGTAGTGCCGAATACCCAGGAGTGGTTCAGAACATACGATACCATTCCGGTGTTAACACCCCAAACCCTGGTAATCCAGCCGCTTTCCGTATCTGCATAACCGTCTGTCCCGCCATTATAATACTCCCTATGCATGGATCGGAACGCGTCGCTCATGGTAAACCTTCCATCGCCGTTGGTATCATATACCGTAACAGGAGCTTTACTTAACAGCGTTCCCTCGGAACCAGACACAAATGCACCGCCTCTGCTGTAGGATACCGTTACCTGAATCGATTCTCCGTCATCAGTGTCCTTCTTGTTTACAGTGACCGCAATCTTTGCAGCTGCGATTCCGTCAACTGCATCTGCTCCGGCATAGGAAATGGTAATTTCAGTATCGTCAGTCGTCAGATGGCCGGTCGGTGCATAGCTGTAATTGGTGGTTTCTTCGATGGTGCCGTCCTGATAGGTGATCTCCACACTCATGCCGGCAGGATCAAACAGCTCACCCTCGGTGTACTCGGTTTTTGCGGGCATCTTTGTCACTGCAATAGATGCCACCTTGCTGAGCTGGATTGGAACGGAAGCAGTCTTTCCGTTGTAGCTTACCTCAACGCTCTCGGTATCCGCTGCAATGGTGGTCGGTGCAACGGTGTAATCCGTTACTTCCCTGGTGGTACCATCGCTGTAAGCTGCCGTCACCACCATGCCGGAAGGATCAAACGTCTCGCCTGCGTGGTATACGGTCTTTGTCGGAAGTGTTGTCACCTCGATCTTCTCAACCTGTGCTTCCTTCACCTGAACAGCAACTTCTGCTGTCTTGGTTTCCTTGCCCTGTGTATAGGTGATGGTTACCTTCTGCTCTCCTGCCTCAGTAAACGCATCCTGGCTGAATGTATAGCCATCGATCTCTCTGGTAATGGTTCCGTTACTGCTCGTATAAGAAGCAGTTACGGTCATGCCGGCGGGATCAAATGCTTCGCCTACATGGTACTCGGTCTTGGAAGGCTGAGCCGTTACCTCAATCTTATCCAGAGTACCGACGGTGATGGAAAGATCCGGCAGCTTGCCCATGTATGCCAGCGTGTTCGGAGATAAGTTGCCCCAGGTCTTTACGCCGGCACGGTGTCCGCCATAGTCAGCGCCGAATCCGGCTACGTTAAAGGTACCATTGGAAAGAACAAACTGGTCACCCTGGAAATCCTCCGGAACGGTCAGTGCATCCTTCACACTAACGATCGGATTGTTATAACCGGAGGCATCGGTTTCCTCTTCCACCAGGTTCGTAATGGTCTGCTTTTCCGCAGTGGAACCAAAGAAGTAATAGCCGTAGGAACCGCGGGCAGTTCCGGCAATCTTACCGTCCATGCCGCTGATGCTGCGGTACATGGCTGCTGCATCTGTGTTGTACAGACTCATTCTTGTTACCGGGTTGAACAGCGTATCAAAGGTTACAGATACATTCTCACCGGGGGCAACCACTGCATCCTCCAGAGACTTTCCATTTACTTTGACAGAGATCTGTTTTCCGGTGATCACCTGATACTCGGCATTTCCGCTCTTTTCAACCTTGACGATGTTTCTGCCGTTTGTCAGTGGTACGGTGTAGCTTCCGTCCTCGTTGGCGCTCAGTGTCTTAAATCCACTGAAGCTTAACGAATTTGCACCCATTGTCGGGTTGGCAACAGATACGCTCACGCCCTCGGTTTCCGGAGTGAACTGATACTCACCCTGGTCACCGGTGAAGTAAATGGGATCCAGCTCGGCATCAATGGCGGCGCCTGCTTCCTTGCTGGTATCCTTGTTCAGATCTGCATTGAGTGTCATTCCAGTCTTGATGCCGCTGTTTCCGGCGTCAACCGAAACAACAAATACTCCGGTATCCTCCGGCCAGATTGCACCGTAGAAACCGTTAGGATCGTAATTATCGTAGGAATACTTGATCTCATCATGGTAGTTCAGGGTCATGGAATCATAAGTTACCAGAACGATCGCCGTGCCTGCTCCTACTGCGGTCACAGTACCGTCGCTGTTTACCTTGATGACACTGTCGCTTGCCTGTCCGTCCAGATCAACGACCTGATAATGGAAATCAGGCTGGATCAGACGGTAATCTTTGCCCAGAACCCAGGTAACATTGCTGCCCCACCAGTTACGCTGTGCATTCAGCTGGTAGCTGCTGCCGGCGTCAAGCTTCAGATAACCCTGTGCGTTTACATTGAGGTACAGGTCACCCATGTTTGCGCCGCAGTTGGAAGCCGTATTGCGATCCAACGTTATCTTGGAAGCACCGGAAGGATTTAGCATCTCTGCGGTTACAGTTTTGTGCTCGGTGCTGCCGTCTGCCACGGTTCCGTTATAAGTTACATAGGAATCGCCGGTGACGCGGTAGAACATCTTGTCTGTGATCGCAATGTGGAACTGATAATCAACGGTTCCATCTTCCTGTGCTGCGGTTCCGTCGGGCTTGTATTCCTTTCCGATCCCATCAGACATCTGCTCACAGATGAAAACCTCTGCATCCGACGGTGCATTGACAGTGAAGCAGCCTGCTGCCATCTCTGCAGAAAGCTTCAGGACAGATGCGTCCTTTTCCGCGGTCACATCCTGTTTTCGATACTCCATAAGGTTACGTGCTGCCCGATATTCTGCGGACGGAACAAGTGTCATGTAGTAGGTCATGGAACCATTGACGCTGATCAGAGCCGGGTAAACGGCATAACCGTCTGCATTGGTATACACATCGCCCATGGTCACAGCGCTTACTTCATTTGTCAGTCCTGCTATGAAATCCTTTGCTTCCGCTTTCTTACCATCGAACTCATTTGCTGCGAAAACCTCAGCAAGGCGCAGGGTAATGCGGGCGGTCTTTCCGTCCACGGAGGCTGCCGCACTGTTGGGGAAACTGAAAGCTCCGCCGCCCAGGCTCTTTCCGTCTGCACTTACTGCACGGTAAGAATACGTTCCCTCGGGAGCAGTAAACGCATAGATATCATAAAGCTGATTGCTTTCTGTATCACAGATCATTCCGGAAACAGCGCTGTCCGCCGCAAAGGTGTCCTTTCCGGATTCATCCTTTCCGGTTGTAGGATATACAGTCAGGCCGTTCTCTCCAACAGTGTTCTTCGGAACATAAAGTTCAACACTGTAAACTGGTTTTGTTACGGTTACTTCACAGGTTGCTGTTACCTTATTATTTTTTGCATCGGTCGCTGTCGCTGTGATCGTTGCGCTTCCTGTCTTCAGGCCGGTGATTTTTCCGTCTTCTACGCTGACCGTCTTCGGATCGGAGCTTTCCCATGTGATTGTTGTCAGGGAGGTCTCCGGAACAATCGCTGCCTCCAGGGTCATGCTGTCGCCCCTGGTCAGCTCCGTCTTATTGGTGGAAAGCGTGAGTCCGGTTACCGGAATATCGGCGCTCTGGATCACCACCGGACACTCCCAGATTACCGGGTTATTCTGGAAATTCGTGGAGATGGTCAGCTTCGCGGTTCCTGTTTTAACAGCTGTGATCTTGTACTGAACCACTGCATTTTTGGCCGTCCAGGGATTTACGGTTTTTGTTACCATCTCAACCTTAAAAATATCCTCGTCGGAAGAGACTGCCGTTACCTTATACCGATCCCGGTCAAGCGGGCTCGGTACATTGACTGCATCAAACTCCTTCGTTTCCCCCGCAGTAACCTTCAGGACGTTCGCATTGATCTTGCTGGCAACTGTCATCTTATAGGAAACGCTTACTTCAGCGTATCTTCCGTCGCCGGTCCTTACCGTATAGTCAACAGATCTGTTCTGGTTCCAGGGGCTGTATGTAACCAGACCGGTATGCTCATTAACAACACTGGAATTGTTTGTTCCAAGCGTACTGTCACCGCCGGACCATAACACACTCTTGACCGCCGGATTTCCGGATGCGGAAAGCTGTACCTCTGCCGGCTCTGCTCCGACAAACGCTTTTGCAGGATCCACCGTTGTCTTTGAAGCAGAAGCGTCCAGGGTTCCCTTTAGCTGGTAAACGGTCTGTGCCGTCTTACCAGTTGCTGTGTTCATGACCACAAGGATCTTTCCGTTATTGCCGGAGGGACGTTTCTTCATCTTCACCTTGTTTGTCATCTGTGTTTCATCTGTTGTAAGACGGGCATTGTAGCTTCCAAGCAGATGCTCCTCATCGGCCGTCTCGCCATCATAAACAGAAACTGTTGCGATGAGGTAATCCGGCAATGCCTGATCTACAGTCGTTCCTACATTCAGGTACCAGGTATCCCCCTCGGAAGGGAGCGCATACTCTTTCACTTCCAGACCGGTGACGTTATAAGGGCTCTCGAATACGGCACGATAAAAAGTATCCGCAGTCAGAGTTACCTGAGTTTCTGTTCCGCCCTCGATGGCTGTCCAGGTCTCTCCGTCCGAAGACTGCTCCCAGTGAGAAAACTGATACAGAGAATCCGCTTTTGCCCGCAGCGTAT
Organism: uncultured Lachnospiraceae bacterium; assembly: GCA_934351765.1. GTDB lineage: Bacteria > Bacillota > Clostridia > Lachnospirales > Lachnospiraceae > Lientehia. The sequence goes on from CAKRJM010000050.1 coordinate 5,594, forward strand.
GAGTTTCACCATCAGCACGAACCTGCTGTACCTTTCCTCCGGTGGAATCTGTCATGGTGATCTTATAAGCCATATCTGCCTTTGCTTCAAAGACAGGAATTACCTTAAGAACGCTTAACGCACCTTCATCGACTTTTTCACCTGCAAACTGAAGCCGGTACTGACTTTTTAAATTATAAGTTTCACGGTACATGGAGAAATACCAGCCATCTCCATTTATAAAGCTTTTCCAGCCATTCGCCTCGGTAGGAACCGCATTGACCGCACTCTCCTGATCGGCTGTCCCGGAATAGAAAGTACCATCGATCTGCCATCCGCAGAACGCATACTTATCTGTGTCATAAGTGCCTTCATAAAATCTCGCCAGCTCACCCGTATAAGTTCCGACACCGGTAATCTTTCTGGGAAGAGCATTATTTCCTCCGTATAACTGGATTGCTGATACAGTCGCATCGGAAATCAGAGTTCCGTCACTCTGGCGCAGCATGGGCTTTTCGATCAGCAAACCAGGACGTTCACCGGTTTTAAATGCAATCGTTGCTACATACGAATAAACCGTCGTTGGCGTCATACCCTCGGTAAGCCCCTTGTTTGTTACAGCCGCACGGTAATATTTCGTCTCGCCCGCCTTAATATCCGGAGTATAGTAGCTATACAGATTTGAATTGAACGCTGCAGAAGCGTCTTCGATATCAGTAAAGTTGATTCCATCATCCGAAACCTGCCAGTTTACAGTCAGCGTATCGACCGTATAGGATGAATTGTCCCGCTTAATTTCTACCCACAGCTGTTTTGCTGCACCATCGTCCGCTTCATAATACGTCGCTGAACTGTTTTTCAGGTTGTTCCAGCTGTCAAACTTTGGTGCCGGAGCTGCAGCCGCTTCTTCGTTGCTCTGAACAGCTGTCGATATCTGTCCGGACTCCGCAGCCGATGTAACTGATATCATGCCAAAGGCCATGGCCAGCACAAGCAGCAGTGACAGAAGCTTTCTGCTTCTCTTTTTCATATGTTCCTCCTTTTCATTTCATACTGTCTGACGTTTTCCCCGTTCTGCGGGTAATCCACGTTCAGACGCCATAAGTGGTTCATTTATATCAACCGAAAGCTGTTCGCGGAAATCATCCGATTCCTTCAATGTCATTTTTTACCGCCTTGTGTTAAACCCATTTACCGGTTTATGGCACAAAAAATAAACCTCCGATTTGCTTTCGGACATTTATGCTGAAGCTCCAGCCGCCTGTATTCTGACTCAAGGTTCAATCCTACTTGCTGTCCCTTCCCGATTTCTCAGTGGATCTGACAGCGTTCGTCCCTATTACAGCGGAGAGAAACCGTACCGGAATCACACCGGACTTCCCGAACAGGTCCTTTAAGAACTGTTCTGCTGCTGTTCAAACGCTTCTGATTATTCTATTATTTTTTCTCTACAATCCTTTTGTTAATACAAGGAGCCTGGCAGCCTGCTGCCATTTTCCCTGTTCGCCTCTCATCATAACACATCCTTTTTTTGCGTGCAAGTTTCCTTTCCGCAATTCTGCGGATTTTTTCTCCCTGTCACTCTGAAAAAGGTAAATACAAATACTACCCCCTTTATCATCGATGTGATCGAAAGTGCCCACCAGATTCCCGACAGACCGAGAGCGGTCTTACTGAGAAAGACTGCAAACGGAATTCTTGCACTGGTAAAGATAATGCTGATGATGCTGCACAGCTTTGTCCTTCCAAGTCCGGACAACGCTCCTACCGTGGTAAGCTCCACGCATAAGAAGGCCTCGCTGAACCCGACAATCACCAGATAATCGACAGCTGTCTTAATGGCTTTCGGCTCATAAAAAAAGACACCTGCAATGGCTCCGGGCGCCAGCACAAACGCAAGGTTGATCAACAGCCCCCAGGCTCCTACTGTCCAGAGGGATGCCCGATAGCCTTTCTTCACCCGCTCCATCTTTCCGGCTCCATAATTCTGTGCCACGAAGGCGTTAAGAGCCGATGAAAATCCGTCTGCCGTATTCCAGGAGATGGATTCGATCTGTCCGCCCACTCGCTGAGTCGCAACGGCTTCTGCTCCGAACGCGGAAACCATACGGGTCAGCACCATGGAAATCGCGCAGTAGGCCATGCCCTGGATCGCCGTGGGAATTCCGATCCGGCAGATCCCCACCAGCTGTTCCTTCGGAATTTTTGCAAACAGGCGGCTTCCCTTCAGCACATTTTCCCGGTTTTTCCGCAGGATCCCCAGAAGCATGATGCTCATGACAATGGCCTGCGCCGTCACAGTGGCAATGGCGGCCCCGGCGGCTCCCAGCTTCGGAAACGGTCCCATGCCCAGGATCAGAACCGGATCCAGGATCATATTGGCCGCCAGACCGATAAGATTGGCAAAAAACGGCGTCTTGGAATCCCCCTGTGCGGTATAAAGGCCGGTGAGGGTCAGGCTCAGAAACGAGAACACGATCAGTCCGCAGGCAATTCTGGTATAGGAAAGCGCCGCATCCAGCGCCTCTTTATCCTGTAGCTGAAAAAAGCCCACCAGCGGTTTTGTGAAAATCAGACAGACTGCAGCAAATAACAGCCCCATGAGAATCGAAAGCTGCAGGGCCGCCTGGGCATAGCAATGTGCCTTTTCCCGGTCTCCGCGCCCGATGCACTGGGCCGTCTGGACCTGTCCGCCCATACGCGCCATGGAGGCCAGCCCCTGGGACAGCCAGGTGAACATGCCGCCGACACCGACACCGGCTACGGCCTTTGAGCCGAGCTGCCCGATCCAGGCCATGTCGGTGATATTATATAAAGTCCCCAGAAAGGACGATGCCATAATAGGGATCGCCAGTCTGGTCAAGGTTTTTAAAATAGGTCCCGTAGTTAAATTTTCTTTCATGCGGTCGAATTCCTGTCTTTTCTTTTGTTTTGACTGCCGCGCTGTCTGATCTTCCATTTTTATAAAAGACTGTTCAAACAGCTCCGGCGCCTCCTTTCCATTATACCCTTTTATGCCCGATATGCCAGCATTTTCCGACAGAAATTCCGCAATTTCCATGTTCATCCCGTTATCCTCCGCCAGCAGCATCCGTGCAGGCAGACTCACAGGAGTACGTTCCTTTGAAACAAAACAAAGTCCCGCCAGTAATACACCGGGGGACTCCGTTTCTTCCTATTGATTCAATTATGCCGCACTGCTGGTGCTTCCTTTTCCGCCAAGCAATGCATCCAGCTCCTGAAGCTTCTTCTTTACCTCAGGACTTACATTCTTCGGTACCTCGATCTCCACCACTGCATACTGGTCTCCGTGGACAGACGGATTCTTCATGGAAACAATTCCCTTTCCTCTGAGACGGATCTTGGAACCGGACTGTGTTCCCGGACGGATCTTGCACAGAACATTTCCGTAAATGGTCTGTACCATAGTCTCTCCGCCGAGCACTGCGGTCGTAAAGGGGATCTTGACCATGGTATACACATCCATGCCCTCTCTGCGGAAGCCCGGTTTCTCCTGTACCTGAACCTTCAGAAGAAGATCTCCGGCGCCGCCGGCTCCGGGCATTCCTTTTCCTTTTAGACGGATCGTCTTTCCGGATTCGATCCCGGCAGGGATATTGACCTCGTAGGATTTTATTCCGGAATCGCTTTTTAAATGGATGGTCTTCTTTCCGCCGAAGGCTGCCTCATCAAAGGTGACTTCCACCTCGGCCGTCAGATCCCGGCCCTTCCGGGTTTCGCCAAAATCATCTGCTCCAAAGCCGCTGAACCTGCCGCTGCTTCCGTTTCCGAAATCTTCATAGAAATTTCCGCTTCCGTCGCTGCTGTAGCTCCGGTAGAAATGCTTTCCGCTTCCCTTTGATCCGCCGCGGAAGGATTTCCCGAATATATTTCCGAAAAGATCATCCATATCCTCCGGATTACCCTCAAAATGCCAGCTCTGATACCCGCCGCCGGGATTTGCTCCGCCTGTGTCTCCTGCCTGAGCAGAACCGTCAAAGGCCGCATGACCGAACTGGTCATATAATTTTCTCTTTTCCTTATCGCCGAGCACTGCATAGGCTTCTGACACCTCCGCAAATGCCTCTGCCGCCTTTTTATCTCCGGCATTGGAATCCGGATGATACTTCTTTGCCAGCTTCCGGTATGCCCTCTTAATGGCGGCTTCATCGGCGTTTCTGTCGACACCGAGTACCTCATAATAGTCTCTCTTCGTCAAGGACATCACCCTCTCTCTCTTTTTCTGTCATAATAATATAGATATAAAGGAGAGTAGGACTTTCTCCTGCTCTCCCTTATCTTTCTTTCGTATCCTGCCGCTTTATTCCTCTGCCGCTTCTTCGTCTGCATCGGCATCTTCCGGAACTGCTGCGTTATGAACCGCTGTTACAGTTGCAACTACGGCATCAAGATCCGTTTTAATATGAACATCCTTGTCGGCTGCCAGCGTCAGATCCCTTACCCGGATCACATCACCGATCTTCATTTCACCGACATCAACCTTTACCTTGTCAACAAGAGCTGCCGGAAGAGCCTTGTACGCAACCTCCTCCAGGTTGATCTGAAGAACGCCCTCGGCAATCTTCTCATGATTCTCAAATACCAGCTCTGCAACGGAATGAACCATCTCGTTGCTTACCAGTGCCTGAAAATCAATCTCATCAATCCGACCTGCCGTCGGATTGAACAAAATATCCTTAATCAGCACATCGTACTGGGTTCCATCCACATCCAGCATGATCTGGCTTCCCTTTCCATCGGTCTTCAGAAGCTTTTCCACTTCCTTCTTGCCCATCTTTACGGGAATCGAACCCTTAATTTCTCTTCCGAACACGTTGCCTACGACGTATCCCTCTCTTCTCAGCTTCTTTGCTTTGACGTCCATGGTTCTCTTTTCAGCTTTTAAAGTATTCATTTTATCTTTTCCTCCAAATCTGATTGATCTCCTTAGCAGCCTTCGACAAGAGGTATGTTAAGTATCGTTATTGTATTCCTCAGCTCCGGCGCGTCAAACACGCCGGAGCCGATTCATTAACCCTGAGGCTTATCCCTCAATGGCAATGTACTTGTTTTCGGTTACAGGCTTTACTTCCTTCTTCGGAACAAACAGGGTTAAAATACCATGCTTAAACTCGCCCTTGATATCCTCGTTTGTCAGACCCTCGCCCACATAAAAGCTTCTTGTGCAGGCGCCTGCATAACGTTCTCTCCGAATGTACCGGCCGGACTCTTTTTCCTTTTCGTCCTTGTCAAGACCCTTCTCGGCACTGATGGTCAGATAACCATCCTCCAGAGCAACCTTGACTTCTTCTTTCTTGAAGCCGGGCCGATCAACCATCAGCTCGTCACCGTTATCCATTTCCTTGATATCGGTTTTCATAACGTGATCAGCTTTTCTTCCGTAAAGCTTCTTCTCTGTGTTCCTCAATGCTTTATCATCATAAAACGGAAAACCGCCGTCAAAGAAATCATCAAATAAGTTTTCTCCAAAAATACTAGGCATTAACATAAGTCATCTCTCCTTTTATACCTTGCTTTTCTGGAACCGGAAGGCTTTTCGGAACCGCTCCGGAGCTATGTATCATTTCAGGCTCCTTATCTTGTTCCCCTTCCTTTGTTCTACGTGTAATATAGCACGCATTATTAGCAATGTCAAGAGGTGAGTGCTAATTTTTTGTGAAGATTTTGTGAACACGATAAACCACATACATAAGAAGAAAGACCCAAACCACAACGGTTTGAGCCTTTCTTCTCTCATATAAAATTTTATGATTTTCCTTTATTTATCATTTTCCTTTATTTATCCGGCCATGTGGAACATTTCAATTAAGAACATCCAGCTCAGTCCATAGTAGCTTATAACGGCAACCAGGTCGTTGACCGTCGTGATAAGCGGGCCGGATGCCACTGCCGGGTCCACATGGATCTTTTTGAAAAACAGCGGGATGCACGTTCCGACGGCACTGGAAATCACCATTGCCAGAAGAAGCGCCGCTCCGATGCATGCTGATACCGCATAAGCAAACAGAAGCGTTTTTCCTTTAAAGAAGAAAATATACAGTCCGATCAGGATGAACGACAGGAGCCCCAGCAGTGCACCGTTGCAGAACCCGATCCTGGTTTCTTTCCATACCAGCCCCAGCTTCTGCTTTCCGGTCAGGGATTCGTCCATCAGGACGCGGATCGTCACAGCCAGCGACTGGGTTCCGACGTTTCCTGCCATATCAAGGATCAGCGACTGGAAGCTCATGATGATCGGGAGGGCCACCACGACCTTTTCAAAAGCACCGACCACCGATGATACCACCATGCCAAGCCCCAGCAGAATGATCAGCCAGGGGAGACGTTTTTTCATACTCTGGACCAGCGGTTCCTTTAAATCTTCCTCCGCAGTCAGACCAGCCAGCTTTGCGTAATCCTCACCCATCTCATCATCGACCAGG